>DASWCU010000059.1:0-4379 GCA_036389935.1 Candidatus Limnocylindria bacterium | reverse complement strand
GCCGGAGCCGGGATACGTACGGATCTGCTGCTCGCCGTCGCCCACGGCCTCCGCCGCGATCGAGGCGCCCGTCTCGTGGAGCGTCTGGGCGATGTCGGCGCCCTCGCTCGACAGGAACAGCTTCTCCTCGCGCCAGATCTCATAGCTCGCGCGTGTCGTGCGGAGCGTGGGCTGCGCCGTGCGCATGGCGGCATCCGCGTCGAGGAGCAGCCGGGTCCGCTCCTCGAACGAGAGGCCGAACGGATCGATCTCGATCGGGGTCGTGTAGGTATCGACAACGGGCTTGACCGGGGCGAGCGTCGCGTCCTCCCGCTTCGTAAGGGCGGAAGCCCGCGCCACGTCCACCGCGAGCGCCGCGACGCGATCGGCCTCCTCCCCGGTGAGCGTCGAGGATGCGGCGAAGCCCCACCCGCCATCCGCGATCGCACGGACCGCGAATCCGTACGTGTCCGATCGATCGACCGTCTCGAGGTGCCCGTTCTTCACGAGGACGTCCTCGACGGCGCGACGCACGAACCGCGCGTCCGCGTACGTGGCCCCACGGACGCGGGCGGTGTCGAGAGCGCGGCGGCCGAGGTCCCGTTCGACGGAACCGAGCATCAGGGCGTGCGCACTCGATAGTTCGGAGGTTCGATCGTGATGCGAACGTCATGGGGATGCGACTCGCGGAGGCCGGCGCCCGAGATCCGGACGAAGCGCGCCTTCGTCCGCAGGTCGTCGACCGTCGCCGCGCCGACGTAGCCCATCCCGGCCCGCAGCCCGCCGACGAGCTGATGCAGCACCGGCCCGAGGGGGCCCCGCGCCGGGACGCGGCCCTCGATGCCCTCCGGCACCAGCTTGCTGAACTCCGCAACGTCCTGCTGGGCGTAGCGATCACGGGTGGCCGGGTCCGCCCGGGCGTGCATCGCGCCGAGCGACCCCATGCCGCGATACGTCTTGTAGCGGCCCTCGCGGGTATCGATGACGTCGCCCGGCGACTCGTCGACCCCGGCGAGGAGCCCGCCCAGCATGACCGTGTGAGCGCCCGCGCCGATCGCCTTGGCGATGTCGCCCGACTCCTGGATACCGCCGTCGGCACAGATCGGGATGCCCGACTTCCGCGCGGCCTCGGCGCAGTCGGCGATCGCCGTGATCTGCGGCATGCCGGCGCCCGCCACGACCCGGGTCGTGCAGATCGCGCCGGGCCCCATGCCGACCTTGACCCCGTCCGCGCCGGCGGCGATCAGCTCTTCGGTGCCCTCGGCGGTCGCGACGTTGCCGGCCACGACCTGGACGCGATGGCGGGCCTTCACCTTCTCGACCATCCGGATGACGGCGGCCGAATGGCCGTGCGCCGTGTCGACGAAGATGACGTCGACGCCGGCCTGGACGAGGGCCGCGACGCGCTCGTCCGCGTCGCCCGAGACGCCGACGGCCGCGCCGACGCGCACGCCGGCGGCCTTGCATTCGCGCAGCTGCGCGACCTGCTCGGCGACGGAGAGGTTCCGATGGAGCACGCCGATGCCCCCGAGCGCCCCGATCGCGATCGCCATGCGCGCCTCGGTGACGGTGTCCATCGCGGCCGAGACGATCGGGACGTCGAGCGCGACGTCGCGCGTCAGCAGCGAACGGGTCGAGACCTGGCTGGGGAGGATGTCGCTGCGATCCGGGATGAGCAGGACGTCGTCGAAGGCGAGGCCTTCGCGGTCGAACCTGCCGTCCGCCCTCACCCTCGCAAGTGTACCGACCTCGCTCGCGATGCGAGCATCAGCTGAGGAGCGTTGCGCTCCGCTCGGGTCCGACCCCGACCATCCCGATGGGCGCGCCGACCGTCTCCTCGATCCGCTTGAGGTACGCGCGCGCACCCTGCGGCAGCAGCGCGCGTTCGCGGATCGTCCCGACGTCCTCGCACCATCCCGCCAGACGCTCGTAGTGAGGCTCGACGCGATCGAGCAGCCGCGTCGGCGGCATGTCGGCCGTGAGCCGGCCATCGAGCGAGTACGCCGTGCAGAACGGGATCTCGCGGTACGTGCCGAGCATGTCGAGCTTCGTCACAGCGAGCTCGGTGAACGCGTTCAAGCGCTGCGCGTGCCGCGCGGCGACGGCGTCGAACCAGCCGATCCGGCGCGGGCGGCCGGTCGTGGCGCCGTACTCCTCGGCGCGCTCACGGAGCGCGTTCGCCTCGGCGCCCTGGAGCTCGGTCGGGAACGGGCCCTCGCCGACCGCGGTGCTGTACGCCTTCACGACGCCGATGACCCGGGTGATGAAGCGTGGGGGAATGCCCGCGCCGATCGCGGCGAAGCCCGCGAGCGGATTGCTCGACGTGACGTATGGGTAGATGCCCCAGTCGAGATCGCGCATCGCACCGAGCTGGCCCTCGAGCAGCACCCGCGCGTCGGTGGCGATCGCGCGCTCGACGATCGGCAGGGTGTCGACGATCCGGTCGCCCAGCGTGGCCGCGGCCGCCAGCACGCCGTCCGCCACGGCCGTCGGGTCGAGGGCCGCGTCCCCGAACCGCTCGAGGATCGCGTTCTTCGTCTCGAGCTCGTGCGCGACGTGCGCGCGGAACGAGCGTTCGTCGCGGACCTCGTACACCTGGATCCCGTGGCGCGCGACCTTGTCGGCGTACGCCGGGCCGACTCCCTGGCCCGTCGTGCCGAGCTTGCGGCGCCCGCGCTCGCGCTCGTCGAGCCGGTCCAGCGCGACGTGCCACGGCATCAGGAGGTGGGCACGGTCGGAGACGCGGAGGTTCGCGGTCGAGATCCCCCGTGTCTCGAGGCTCTTGATCTCATCGCACAGGAACGCGAGGTCCACCACGGTGCCCGGTCCGAGCACGCAGACGGCATTCGGGTTGAACACGCCCGACGGGACGAGGTGCAGCTTGAACGTGCCGGAGTCGTTGACGACCGTGTGCCCGGCGTTGTTGCCGCCCTGGTAGCGGATGACCAGGTCCGCCTCCTGCGCGAGGAGGTCCGTGATCTTGCCCTTGCCTTCGTCGCCCCATTGGGCCCCGACGATGGCGGTCACCGGCACGTCAGCCCATGCTAGGGCACCCCGATCGCGCGGCAGCCTGGCGTTCGTGGGGCGCGCGGATCAGTGGAACGCGAGCGACGCGACCTCGGCCGACAGCTTCGCGATCTCGACGACCGTGCGCGTGCGCGAGGGCTCGCGCGTCCACCACGTGTTCGCGTCCCAGTCCGCATCGCGTGCGGGATAGTTGCGGAAGGTGAGCGAGGGCTCGAACGCGCGGGCGAAGAGGATGGATGCCCGACGCTGGTGATAGGGGCTCGTCACGAGGATCGCGCTGCGTAGGCCACGAGCCTTCATCAGCTCGGCGACGCGCTCGGCGTTCTCCTCCGTCGTGGCGGACGCCGGCTCCACGATGGTCGCCGCTTCAGGAACGCCGGCGACGACCGCGGTCCGCCGCATGATCTCGGCGCTCGCGACGGCGTCCGCCTCCTCCGATCCGCCGGCGAAGACGATCACCGGCGCGTAGCCGGCCCGCCAGAGCTGGACCGCGGTGGCGGTCCGGGCGCCGGTATCGCCCGAGAGCGCGACGATCGCGTCCGCGCGTGCGAGCGGATCCTCGACGTCCAGGAGGTGGCCGAGGCCCGCGAGCCCGGCGAGCGTCGCCGCGACCCCGATGACGAACCCGGCGAGAAAGCGCCGCATTCTCGAGACCCTACGCCGCGAGCGTCCGGCGCAGGCCTTCGCGCAGGCCGACCTCCGAGCGCCACAGGCCATCGCGCGCCGCCTTCGACGCGTCGAGGCAGGACCGCTGGATCTCGCCGGGACGCTCCGCCGCGCGGACGACGCCCGGCGCCGGTCCGAGCAGCGCCGTGAGCGCCTCGATGAGCGTATTCACCGACGTGGCGACCCCGGTCCCGATGTTGTACGCGCCGGTGAACGAGCCGGCCAGCGCGGCGCGGATCGCGGCCGCGCACTCGGCGACGTGCACGTAATCGCGCTCGGCGGTCCCGTCGCCGAACAGCGTGAGAGGCTGATGGCGCCGCCAGCAGCCGATGAAGATCGCGATGACCCCACCCTCGAGGTCCGTGCGCTGGCGCGGACCGTAGATGTTCGCGAACCGGAGGGTCACCGACCGCAGGCCTGGGGTCGATGCCACAAGACGCTCCGCCTCCGCCTTGTAGCGCCCGTACGGCGACGGAGCGTCGATCCGTGCATCCTCCGTCGCGCAGGCCGGCGTCTCCCCGTAGAGCGCGCCGCCGGTCGAGACGTTCACGAAGTCGCGCGCGCCGGCCTCCTGGGCGGCATCGAGGACGTTGGCGGTCCCGTGGAGGATCACCCGGCGGTAGCGCTCCGGCTCCTCGATCGACTCGACCACCTTGGTCTTCGCCGCGCAGTGCACCACGGCGTCGAGCGACTCTCCGGCGAGCGCC
>DASWCU010000058.1:0-51495 GCA_036389935.1 Candidatus Limnocylindria bacterium | reverse complement strand
GAGGTCGTCGCGGACGTCGCCGCGCCGAGGAACGACCGCTGGACCGGGGAGGTCGTGATCGTGTTGCTCGCCGGCGTGGTGAACGTCAGGCGGACGTCCTCGGCCGTCGTGCCGCTGTCGAAGTTGCCCGTCGCGGCGCTCAGGTCGCTCGGCGCGGCCGCGCCGGCCTTGCTGCAGATGTTGAACTCCGAGGTGCCCGCCGGATCCGGGTTGTAGTTGATCGCCACCTTGTCACCCGTGCCGTTGGCGCTCGGCGTGATCGCGTTGAAGAACTGTGTCTTCGTCACGGGCGTGCCGCTGATCCGGAACGTGTCGTTCGAGTCCATGACGTAGCGCAGGCTCGTGTCACTCGTCGGTCCGGCGGTGAGCATCCCGAGCTGGCTCGAGAACCGATACACCGGATTGCAGCTCGCGGCCCCGTTCACGTCCGGGAATTGGGCGCCGAACGTGCCCATCGGGCCCGTCCAGAACTTGCGGCCGGAGACCGCGATCTGCCCATCGGTGTTGGAGTTGTACGTCGTGAAGGAGTTGCAGTTCGTGTCGCCGGCGGCGTTGAGCTCGACCTGGGTGTTGCCGCTCTTGTCCTGCCAGCCGATGACGCGCGCACGCCGGTTGCGCGTCGCGGAGTCGACCGTGACCGTGATCTTGCCGTCGGCCGGCACGATCTGATTGATGATCGACGACGCCTGGGTATTCGCGACGCCGTTGACCGCGGTGAAGGCGACCGTCCCATCCGTGATCAGATCGGCCTTGCTGTCGCCGTTCCGGTCGCAGAACGCGTACGTGTCGCCGCTCTGGGTCACGTTGCCGGCCTCGATGACCGCGAAGCTCAGCGTCTGACCCGCCAGGGCCGGCGCGCTGAACGTCACGGTGTGCTGGCCCTGGCCAGGGATCGTGCTGCTCGCGTAATTCATCGCGTCGTTCACCGTCGGGAACGCGGGCGTCACACTCAGGCCCGCCGGCACGGTGACCTGGGCGTCCTGGTAGTAGCCCTCGGGGTGCAGCTTCTGGAGCGTCGAGGCGAGCACGAGATCACCGTTGAAGCGGTACGTGCCCGCCGCCTGCCCGACCGGGACCTTGACCGTGTACGAGAAGGCGCTGAAGTCGCCGGGCACGACGGTGTCCTTCTGATGCGTCGCGTACGCGATCGATGAGAGCCAACCGCTCGCGAACGCCGACTCCTCCGGCGGCACGTTGCAGGTCAGCTTGTCGTCGAGGCAGGTCGCGAGATTGACCTGCGAGGAGGTGCCCTTCACCCAGCTCGACGTCCCGGTGTTCGCGAAGAAGACCGAGAACGAGCCGGTATCCGAGGGCGCGAGCGTGAGGAACGCGCTCTCGAACTGGTACGAGGAGTCGAAGGGCTCCGCCGCGGCCACGGGCGGCGCGACGCCGACCGAGAAGCTGAGCGCGAGCGCGAGGGCACTGAGGATCGTCAAGGATCGACGCATCGATGTTTCCCCTTCGTTCGCGTCATGGGATCCCCGGAGGCGCTGGCTGCTCGCCGGCGACCGCGCGAGCATAAGGACGGTACTCGCCCGACGCTCCGCGTGTTCAATGCCATTCGCCGAGCGGTGTCTAGGCTAGTCGGCACGGCGCGGGAATGAGATAAGAAGACGGTAAGGAATCGGTCGGGCGTGCGCGCGTCTTCCGCCGATGGCAGCGACCTGCCCCTCGGCACCGTGACGTTCCTCTACACGGATATCGAGGGCAGCACGACGAGGTGGGAGCGCTGGCCGGATGCGATGAAGGCCGCCGTCGAGCGCCACGACGCGATCCTCCGCCAGGCGATCGCATCGGCGGGCGGTCGGGTCTTCCGAACGATGGGCGACGCGTTCTGCGCGTCGTTCCCGACCGCCCCCGAGGCGGCCGCCGCCGTCGACGCGCAGCGTGCCCTTCGGGCCGAGGTCTGGCCGGTGCCCGAGCCGATCCGCGTGCGGATGGCGGTCCACTCGGGTGTCGGAGAGGTCCGGGACGCCGATTACGTCGGCCCGGCGCTGAACCGGATCGCGCGGCTCCTGGCGACCGGGCACGGCGGCCAGGTGCTCCTGTCCGAGCCGGCCTTCGATCTGGTGCGCGACACGCTGCCGGCCGGCGTCACCGTCCGCGACCTGGGCGAACATCGGCTGAAAGATCTCCTCCGGCCCGAGCACGTGTACCAGCTCGCGATCGAGGGACTGCCCTCGGACTTCCCCCCGCTCTTCTCGCTCGCCGCGTACCCCAACAATCTCCCGGTCCAGGTCACGAGCTTCATCGGACGCGAGCGCGAGCTCGCCGCCATCGATCGACGCCTCGCGACGGCCCGGCTCCTGACCCTCACCGGCCCCGGTGGCGCGGGAAAGACGAGGCTCGCGCTCCACGCGGCGGCCGACGTGCTCGAGACGTTCTCGAACGGGGCGTGGCTGGCTGAGCTCGCGCCGATCTCGGATCCCGCGCAGGTGCCGGCCGGGGTCGCCGCCGCGCTGCGCGTCCGAGAGCAGTCCGGCGAGCGGTCCCTCGACACGCTCATCGAGGCGCTGCGGTCGAGAAGGCTTCTGCTGATCCTCGACAACTGCGAGCACGTGATCGACGCGTGCGCGAGGCTCGCGGAGGCGATCCTCCGCGCGTCATCGACGGTGACGATCATCGCGACGAGCCGCGAGGCCCTCAATATCCCCGGCGAGACGCTCGTCCCGGTGCCCTCGCTCGAGCTGCCCGAGCCGGGCGCCACGCTCACGCCGGACCAGCTGGCCGGCTACGAGGCCATCCGGCTCTTCATCGAGCGGGCGTCGGCGGTGATCCCCGGCTTCGCGATCACCGAGGAGAACGCGGACGATGTCCTCCGCATCTGCCGCCGTCTGGACGGCATCCCGCTCGCGCTCGAGCTCGCGGCCGCGCGGCTGCGCTCGTTGACCGTCGCCGAGGTCGCGCAACGGCTGGACGACCGCTTCCGGCTGCTCGTCGGGGGTGGCCGTACGGCCATGCCGCGGCAGCAGACGCTGCGCGCGCTCATCGACTGGAGCTACGAGCTGCTCACCGAGCCCGAGCGCACCGTGCTCCGACGGCTGTCGGTGTTCGTCGGTCCCTGGGTGCTGGACGCGGCCGAGGCCGTTTGCGCGGATGGCGACATTCGGCGCGACGAGGTCCTCGATCACGTCGCCCATCTGGTCGACAAATCGCTGCTCGAGGCACGGGAGGCCGGCCGGACGACGCGCTATCGCATGCTGGACAGCGTTCGCGAGTACGCCCGGGAGAAGCTGCTCGACGCCGGGGAGGCCCGCGCCATCCGGCGAAGGCACTTCGACCACTTCCTCGCCGTCGCGGAGCGCGTCACGTGGGACCCGCAGGCCCGGTCGTCGTCGGCGGGCGATCCGCGGATCGATCGCGACTACGACGACGTGATCGTCGCGCTGCGTTGGATCCAACAGGAGCCGGACGCGGCGGAGAGCGAGCTCCGGCTGGCCGCGGCGATGCTCGGCCCGGCCTCATTCGCCGGTCGCACCGCCGAACCCCGTCGCGTGATCGAGCACGCCCTCGCGCGGGGCGATCCGTACGCGCACAGCCTCGTTCGGGCCAGGGGACTGCTGGCCGCGGCCGCGCTCGCGGGCATGCAGGGGGATTTCGACGCCGCCGGCCGGCGCGCGCACGAAAGCGTGGAGATGCTCCGCGCGCTTGGCGAGCGGCGCGAGCTGGCCATGGCCCTCATGACGCTGGGCCGTTCGATCGGCCGCGCGGATGCGGAGGCCGCGCGGGCCGCGGGCGCCGAGAGCCGGGCGTTGTTCGAGGCGCTCGGCGAGCGATGGGGCCTCGGCATGGCGAACTTCCTCGAAGGAGACGGGGCGCTGGAGCGTGGCGACTACGCCGCCGCGCGCGTTCGGCTGACCGAGAGCGTCGACCATTTTCGCGCGACCCGAGACCAGGACATGAGCTCCTCCGGGCTGCTCGGCCTGGGCCGGATCGCATGCGTCGAAGGGGATCCATCGAGGGGACGCGCGCTCGCCGAAGAGGCGCTCGAGCTCCGCCGGCACGAACGGTCCCCGAGCAAGTGGCGGATCGCGATCGCGCTCAACAGCCTCGCCGAGATCCTCCGCTGCGCCGGCCGTCCCGCTGACGCCCGGCCGTACGTCGAAGAGGCGCTGCCGATGTACCGGGAGATCGACGACGATGCGGGCGTCGCCTGGTCGCTCCACAATCTCGCGCACCTCGCCCTCGCGGCCGGCGACCACGGACGCGCGAGGGCGGAGTTCAACGAGAGCCTCTCGGTTCGAGCCCGATCCGGGTCGGGCGCCGAGCTCGCGGCCAGCCTCGCCGGGCTCGCCGCCGTCGCCGTCCGCGAAGGCCGGCTCGAGGAGGCGGCGCGGCTCCATGGCGCCGCCGCCGATCTGCTCGCTCGGGGACACCTGGTCCTCGCGCCCGCCGATGAGGAGATCCGCGCCGGCGACCTCGAGACGCTGCGGAGCCGGCTCGGGCGCCGGTTCGACGCGCTCATCGAAGAGGGACGCGCCGTGGACGCGCGGGCGCTCATCGCCGAGATCGTCGCGCCGGCACGTGGATCGTGAGCGATCGGCCCGCCGCCCGCACGCGGACGGTGACCTGGGAGGATCCCGCGCCGGGTCTCGCGGCGGCCGCCGATCTCTCCGGTCTCGAGTACCTGCGTGCGATCTTCGAGGGACGCCTGCCGTCTCCGCCGATGGCCCTCACGCTCGGTTTCAGGGGCGTCTCGGTCGATGAAGGGCGCGCCGTGTTCTCCGGCGAGCCGGCCGAGTTCCTCATGAATCCGATCGGCGTCGTTCACGGCGGGTTCGCGATGACGCTGCTCGACTCAGCGATGGGCTGTGCGGTCCAGAGCACGCTGCCGGCGGGCGCCGCCTACACGACGCTCGAGACGAAGGTCAACTTCGTCGGCGCGATCCGGCCCGACACGGGTCGGGTGCGCTGCGAAGCCGTCATCGTGCACCGCGGTCGGCAGATCGCGACGGCGGAAGGACGGGTCATCGCGGAGCGGACCGGGAAGCTCCTGGCTCACGGCGTGACGACGTGCCTCTTGCAGGCGAGGTCCGGCTTTGCCGGGCCGAGCCGCAGGGCCCCCGCGAGCGGAGCAGCCGACGGCGGCGAAGCTCGCAGGGTTCAAACGGACCGACGAGGTGACGGCGGCTGAGCCCGACGACGGTCAGCGATCGAGCGAGCAGCCCCCGTGCGCGGCGTGAAGCTCGGCGAGCGCTTCGCCGAGACGCTCCTGCGCCTGACGGACGTAGGCGAGCGGGAAACCGGTGTTCGGGTCGAGCATGTGATCGAGGTCGTCGCGCGCGCCGGCGAGCGCGTCGTGCATCGAGCCGCGCTTGGCCTCGCGCAGCGCGCTCGCGATCGCGCGCTGCGCCGCGCCGACCGCCTCCTCGGCGATCGGCTCCGCGGCGATGGCCGCAACGTGCTGCTCGGCGAGGTGGACCGCCCCGTGGAGCTTCTCGTTCTGCTTCGGCACCGCTCTCCCGGCCATTCTGGCGTCTGGGCCCGGCGCGAGGGGCTCGAGCGCCACGCGCCATCCTCTCAGATGAGCCCGACGAGGTGCCAGTACGGCAGGCAGAGGCCGAGGCTGACGAGGCCGACGACGATGTACGCGTACGCCGCGCGCCTCGCCTGGGCCTGCGAGTAGAGCCGCCCTTCGCTCGCCGCATGGGCGACGAGGAATTCCGGGGTCTGCGCGGGAACGTGCCAGCTGAGGCCGAGCGCGAGGATCGCGATCACCGCGAGCCACGGGTTCACGCCGAGGCTGTCGGCGACGGGGATGAATGCGAGGCTCAGGAGCAGGATGGCCTGATCCGCCGGGAGGAAGGACCGGACGAGCACGGTCGCCATCCCGACGAGGATCACGAAGAGCGGTCCACCGACCCCGACGTCGAGGAGGCGGGCACCCACGGTTTCGCCGACGATGCGATCGAGCCGCAGCCCTTCCGCCAGATCCTGCATCGAGAGGACGACGCCGAAGAAGATGAGGTAGCTCCAGTCGAGCCGCGCGAGGTCGCCCGGTCCGAGCCGGGTGGCGATCGCGACGGCGAGGAATCCGCCGAGCGCGACGAGTCCCGGTGGAACGAGGAACGTCGGCACCACGACGATGAAGCCGATGAGCGTCGCGGCGACGATGATCCCCACGGCGATCTCCTCGCGGGACGGGGGTCCGAGCACGGCGCGCTGCAGCAGCAGCGGCTCGCGCCGTGGCACGGCGAGGCTGCCCGGGCGATACAGCACGAAGAGCGCGACGAGCATCCCCACGGCGACGAGCAGCGCGAGCGGCGCCGCGCTCAGCGCCCAGTGCGTCCAGTCGAACTGTTCCTGATACCTGACCTTCATCAGGCTCCACGCCGCGAGGCAGACCGGCGAGCCGTTGAGGAACAGGAAGATGAATGGTCCCGATCCGACCCAGGCGGAGAGGCCGAGCACCGCGCTCGCCGGACTCCGCTCCTCGAGCCGCAGGGCGTCGGCGACCGCGAGGCTGAGCGGCGCGGTCACCGCGGCGCGGGCCATCGCGAGCGGAAGCAACGGCGTGAGGATCACGCCCGTCACGACGAACGCCGCCGACTGGAGCGGCAGGATCGGCGGTACGCGTTCGATGAGCAGGAGACCGAGGCGCATGAGCAGGCCTGACCGGGCGACCGCACCGGCGATCCCGAGCACGGAGAACACGAAGATCCAGCTCATCGAGGCGAAGCCCGAGACCGTCTTGTACGGCGTGGCCCCGATATCCGCGCCGAGCCACGCGATGATGAGACCGAGCGACACGACGTAGGCCGGGACCGGTTCGGTCACCCAGAGGATGACCGCGGCGATGAGCAGGAGCGAGAACCGCCACTGCGCGAGCGCGCCGGCGAAGGGTTCGGTGACGAGGAACACCACACCGATGAGCAACATCGCCGCGACGACGCCGATCGCGGCGACGGCTCGGTGGCGGCTGGGCCGCAGGGCAGCGCCGCTGCGGACCGCCGTCTCGACGGAGGTCGCCGGCACGGATGGGGCGCCGCCCAGGTCGCGCCGGCGCAGCCTGCGGGCAAGCGCGGTGGCGATGGCGCGGCCGGCGTGGGGCTCGTCATCGAGCAGCTTCAGGAAGCTGCGCCGATCGAGACGCAACAGCTCACCGTCGGTCTCGGCCCGCACCGTCGCGGAGCGGGGCTCGTCTGTGAGCAGGGCCATCTCGCCGAAGTAGTCGCCGGGGCCGAGCGTGTTGATCCGCTGCTCGCCGCCCTGCTCATCGTGCGTGAACACGGCGAAGCGGCCGCGGGCGATGATGAACAGCGCGTCGGCGACATCGCCCTGTTCGCAGACCGCGCCGCCGGCGGTCGCGATCTGCGGCTCGATGTGCGAGGCGAGGCGCGCGAGCGCCACACGGTCGAGTCCGGCGACGATGTCGACGCGGCGCAGGAGATCGCGCTGTTCGTCGGCCCCGGCAGGCATGAGCGGCGCGATGCTATTCCTCGCTCCTCAGTGGCAGCGGTCCGTCCCCGCGTCGCTGAAGCTGCTCCCAGCGGTTCCGAGGAAGCGCCAGTCGTAACCGTCGGCACGTAAGGTGAGAAGCAGGACGCCGAACGTGCCGCCGTCGGCGGCCTCGCTGTTCGGCGCGCGCGCCGCGAGCGGCCGTAGCGGCGCACCGCCCGTCCCGACGACGAACTCGCGGATGCCGCGCACCGGATCGGCCATTCCCTGCGCGCTCTGCGGCGCGAAGCGCTCGTAGTCGTGATCGTGGCCGTTGATCACGACCTCGGCGCCCGCCTCCTCGAGCGCGATCCAGAGCGGCTGCACGGCGGCCGTCGCGCCGTGCTCGCTCCCGGAGCTGAACAGCGGGTGATGCCAGATGGCGAGCGTGCAGAACGCCCGATGCGCCTCGAGATCCTCCCGCAGCCAGCGTTCCTGCGCGGAGCCGGAGACGCAGCCCCCGATCCGCGCGCAATTGCTGTTCAGAACGACGATGTGCCACGGACCGAGGTCGTAGCTGTAGTACCCGCGTGCCGGATCACCGGCGGCCGCACCGAAGTACGAGAAGTAGGCCGTGGCCTGGCCGTCGGCGACGTAGTCGTGGTTCCCGAGGGCCGGTCGCGTCCGCGCGCGGTATCGGCCCCACGTCGGCGCATAGCACCGCGTGAATTCGCCGAACGTTCCGCTGTCGTAGGCGTTGTCCCCGGCGGTGAAGACCGTGGCCTCGGATCGTTCGAGCAGCCGCGCCGTCGCCTCGGCAGCGGTCGACCGGCAGTCGCCGATGTCGCCCGCGCCGATCAGCAGCTCCGTCGAGACCGCGCCGGCCGGCTGGGCCGTGCCACGCGCGAGTGCGATGAGCCCGGGATCGCTGCCGGCGACGATGATCGCCGCCAGTGCGACGGCACCGGCGGCGATCCGAGCGGCCGCGCTGCGCGGGACCGCGAGCGGGATCGCGATCACCGCTCCTTGCGGAGCCAGAGCCGCGCCCAGGCCGGGCGGACCGTGTCGGAGACGACGTCCAGCAGCTCGCTGGCGAGCGCGTCAAGGTCGATCTCGTTGCGCAGCCGCACCGCGAACGCGTCGATCGTGGCCTGCGCGTCGTAGCGCGAGCGATAGAACCGCTGGTCGACGGCGCGCCGGATCCGTTCGCGCAAGGGCTGGAACAGCGCGACCGCGACCAGCGTCGATCCGGCGACCACGAGCGCGTTGCCGGTCGTGAACGGTGACAGCGCGTACTGGAGCGCCAGGACCGCGGCCACGTACACGCCGACGAGCGTCGCCGACAGCACGCCGTAGATCAGGGTCCGGCGGATGATGACGTCGATCTCGTACAGCCGATGGCGCATGACCGCGAGACCGATCGCGAATGGCACCGCTGTCGCGGCGGCGATGAGGAACAGCTGCGCCGGCTTGTACGCCTGCCCGACGCTGCCTACGAGCATGGCGATCGCGAGAAGCGCGGCGAAGTAGGCGAGCCACTTGAGTTGCTGACGCTCGATGCCGACCGCCCGCCGGAAGCGGTAGAAGGCGGAGGCCGTCGTTGCGGCGGCGAGCGCGGCGACGACGGCGAACACACCGGCGACGACGCTCGCGCTTCCCAGCGGGACCAGGCCGATCGGATTGTCGACGTACGGGGCGTTGTTCAGCGGGCCGGGGGCGAGCGCGAGCCCCGTCGCGACTCCGCACATCGCGAGCGCGCCGGCGACCGCGAGTGGCCACCACGCCGGCGATGGGAGCCGCCCGTCGGGATAGAAGAGCACGAGATGGATCGCGACCGTCCCGACCACGAACACCCAGATCCAGGACGAGAGCCAGGCGAACCAGATCGCTCCCGGGAGCCCGTCCGGACGGGCGATGATCCCGTAGATCCCGTACTCCTCGGCGAACGCCTGGAGACCGGAGAGCGCGCCGACCGCCACCAGGATCCAGCCAACGACGTTCGGCCGACGCGCGACGATGATGGCGCCGATCGTGGTGAACGGCACCGCGAACAACACCTGGAACCCGCGGAAGCCCCATGAGTCCGGCACGGCCGCGTTCCAGCTGGCCGCGAGCAGTGCCAGCGCGGCCGCGCTCAGCGTCATCGCGACGCCCCAGATCGACCACGCGACGATGCGTCCGCTCATGCCGTAGGCAGTATCCGCGCCGGCGTCCACAAAGCGTTACGGCGCTCGGCGGCAGGGACGCGCGCCTGCCGCGACACGTCGTGCGGCGGACCCTTCTAGGGTTGACCTCATGGCAGACGGATACGCGCTCGTGCTCCACTCGCACCTGCCCTACGTCCGCGGCGCGGGCCGGTGGCCGCACGGCGAGGAGTGGGTGCACGAGGCCATCCTCGGTACCTACCTTCCATTGCTCGTCCTGCTCCACGACCTTCGCGCTGAGGGGCTGCGGTACCGGCTGACCATCGGCCTGACCCCGACGCTCGGCGAGCAGCTCGCCGACGGCGACATCAAGCGGCGGTTCCTCACGTACGCCGACGACCAGATCCATCGCGCGGAGATGGACTCACGGGACTTCTGGGACAGCGGCGCGAGCGGCCGGGCGGCGCTCGCCGACTTCTATCGCGGGTCGTACACGCGGCTCAAGGACGCCTTCCTGCACCGTTTCGGGTCCGATCTCGTCGGCGCGTTCGCGGACCTCGCGCGGACGGGCGAGGTCGAGATCCTCACCTCGGCCGCGACCCACGGCTACCTGCCGCTCCTGGACGAGCGGTCGGTCGAGGCGCAGCTCCGTGTCGGCCGCGATTCGACCAGACGGCTCACCGGACTCGATCCGGCGGGGATCTGGCTTCCGGAGTGCGCGTACCGGCCGGGTCTCGAGCGGGTCCTCGAGCGACACGAGTTCACCCACTTCTTCACCGATGCCGCGCTGATGGTCGGCCGCGACGTCGGACGCGCGACGCGGCGGATCCGCTCCCGCCGCGATCGCTGGTCGGGCGCCGGCGCCGCGCTCGCCGAGCAAGGGGAGTCACGGGTCGTTCCGACGGTCGACGTGTTCCGTCCCTACCTCGTCGCGGACTCCACCGTCGCGGCGGTCGCCCGACATGCCGAGATGTCCGGACAGGTGTGGTCGGCCGCTCGGGGGTACCCGGGCGATCCCGCGTATCGGGAGTTCCACCGCAAGGACGATCGATCCGGCCTCCGGTACTGGCGCGTCACCGACACGAGCGTCGACCTCGGGGAGAAGGCCGAATACGTCGTGGCCGACGCGGGTGCCCGCGTGCGCGAGCATGCGCGGCACTTCGCCCAACAGGTCCGCGAGACGCTCGATGCCCATCGCGCGACGACCGGGCGGAGCGGGCTGCTGGTGACCACGTTCGACAGCGAGCTGTTCGGTCACTGGTGGTTCGAGGGGATCGACTGGCTCGGGTTGGTGCTCCGCGAGCTGGGACCGCTCACGGCGACGGTGTCCGAGCACATCGCGGCCGACGCACCGAGCGAGCGCATCGCGCTGGCGGAGGGCTCCTGGGGAAAGCGGAACGACCACTCGACGTGGCTGGAGCCGCGGACCGAGTGGATGTGGCGCGACATCGCCGATGCCGCGGGACGGCTGCGCCCGCTGGCCGACGACCCGCCGCGCGATCCGCTGCGGAAGCGCGCCGCCGACCAGGCCCTGCGCGAGCTGCTGCTCCTCGAGTCAAGCGACTGGCCGTTCCTGCTCACGACCGGACAGGCCGAGGACTACGCGATCGAGCGATTCCGCTCGCACGCCCAACGGATCGGACGCGCGGTCGAGCTCGCGACGCAGGGCACGGACGAGGACGCCGCCGAGCTCCGCGGCCTCGAGCACGCCGACAACCCGTTCGCGGGCGCCGCGATCGAACAGCTTCGCGAGGTCAGCTGAGCTAGCGAGCCTTCGGTTCGGAGCCGGCTTTCGGCGCCGGTGCCGCTGCCGGCGCGCCCTCGGCCGCTGCCGCGGCCTCCTCGCCTTCGGCCGCTTCGGGTGCGGCCTCCGCCTCGGCGGCGGCGGGCTTGACCTCTTCCTCGACGCGCGCGGCGACCGCCTTCGCGACGAGATCGTCGCCGTCGTTCAGGATCCGCACCGTGGTCGTATCCACCACGAGGTCACGCACGTAGAGCGCGTCGTCGATCTGCTCGATCCGCGCGAGATCCACCTCGACCTGATGCGGCATGTCCTGGGGGAAGGCCTCGATCCGGATGTGGTCGAGCGCGTGCACGAGCACGCCGCCGTGGGTGCGCACCGCCGGCGATTCGCCGGAGAAGTGGAGCGGGACCTCGGCGTGGGTCTTCTCGGTCAGCGAAACCCGGGCGAAGTCCACGTGGAGGAGCGCACCGGTGCGCGGGTCGTGTGAGACCCCATGGACGAGGACCGGCACCTCGTCACCGTCAAGGCCGGTGAGCGACAGCAGGGTCGTCGTTCCCCAGCGCCGGTAGCCCAGGGCGAACCCGTGCGCGTCGGTCTGCACCGGCGCGGAGTCGGTGCGCCCGCCGAAGATCACGCCGGGCAGGGTGCCGCCACGGCGCAGCGCCTTCACCTTCTTGCCGAGCACGGTGCGCGGCCGGACCTCGAGCCTGGGGGTGTCAGCCATAGGGAAACGCTCTCCTCTGTCGCCCGGAAGCTTGGATTATCTCAGGTCTGTCAGGCGAGGGAGGGCTTTGCCCGACCGAGCCGCAGGGCCCCCGATCGCGGAGCAGGCGCAGCCGGCGAAGCGAGCAGGGTTAATCAGGGCGGCGAGGGGAGGTCCACGACGAGGCGGGCAGGGGCGGCGAGCTCGCTCAGCCGCCACGCGCATTCGTCGCGCTCCAGGCCGACGCCCCACACCATGACCCGCTCGAAGTCGTCGACCAGCCGGACGTCCTTGATGAGCGTCGTCGATGGGCGCAGATCGGTCGCGCCGGCGTAGGTCGCCTGGGTGCTCGCGTTCTGGAACGTGAACCGGATGAATGCGTTGCCCTGGACCGGCACCGGCCGGCCGCTGATCCCGACGAACGACCCGGCTGGAAGGGCCTGATAGGCCGGTACGGCGGACCCGGCGAACTCGAACACGAGCCGATCGGCGCCGACCTGATGCGCGATCCGGATCGCCGTGAGGTCGCCGGCGGCCCCCGCGACACCACCGTCGATCGCCCGGCAGGCCGCCGCCGCGGACGGGGCGGGCGTTGGGCTCGGGCGCGCCGCCGTTGGCAGGGCCGTCAGGCTCGCTGAAGCGCGCGTCAGGGTGGGCGGTGCGGCGGCGGTCGGTGAGGGGCCGCCGATCGCCTGCGGAGCGCACGCACCGGCGATCACGATGGCCACGGACACACCGAGCGCTCCGAGCAGGAGAAGACGGCCGACCAACCGGGCCAGTCTGACGCAAAGCCGCTGGTTTGTCGAATAATCATACAACCACCCGCCGAATCTGTACGGTCAGCGTACGAAGTCAAGGCCATTTGGTAAGATGCCCTCAGATGGCCGACCGCCTGCGCTTGGCGCTGGTGTTCCACCAGCACCAGCCAGCGGGGAACTTCCCACATGTCTTCGCCGAGGTCGCCGAGCGCGCGTACGCGCCGCTCGTCGCTGCCCTCTATCGGCACCCCGAAGTCAAGGCGAGCCTGCACTTCTCCGGACCGCTGCTCGACTGGCTCGAGGCGAATCGTCCGGACGTCATCGGTGATCTCGCCGACCTCGTGAAACGCGGCCAGATCGAGCTGCTCAGCGGCGGCTACTACGAGCCGATCCTCGTCGGCATCCCGCGCCGCGACGCGGTCGGTCAGATCCGTGCACTCACCGATCGCGTCGCCGCGATCTTCGGCCGCCGGCCGCTCGGCGCGTGGCTCGCGGAGCGCGTCTGGGAGCCGCATGTCCCGTCGCTCCTCGCCGAGGCCGGGGTCGCATACACGGTCCTCGACGACGAGCACTTCCTGCAGGCCGGCCTCCGCCGCGACGAGCTCGGCGAATCGTTCATCACCGAGGACCAGGGTTTCCCGCTCGTCGTCTATCCCGGCAGCATGCGACTGCGGTACCTCATCCCATTCCGCGACGTGAGCCAGACCATCAAGGAGCTGCGTGAGCGGCACGCCGCCGGCGCGAAGCTCGTCGTGTACGCCGACGATGGCGAGAAGTTCGGCGCGTGGCCCGGCACGTATCAGCGTGTGCACAAGGACGGCTGGCTCGAGGATTTCTTCTCGCAGCTCGCGAAGCAGGACTTCCTCGAGACGACGACGCTGGAAGACGCGTGGATCTTCAACAAGCCGTCGCGGCGCGTGTACCTGCCCGGCGGGTCGTACCCCGAGATGGGCGAATGGGCGCTCGAGCCCGCCGCGGCGCGCCGGTTCCAGCAGGCGCGGAACAGCCTGAAGGACGATCTCGCCTCGCTCGTCGCGTTGCCACCCTGGCGCAACTTCCTCGTGAAGTATCCGGAGGCGAACGCGCTGCACAAGCGGATGCTCATCGTCTCGGACGAGCTGTCGCGTCGGAGCATCCTCGACGCCTCGCCCGAGGTGCGCCAGGCCCAGCAGAGCCTCTGGCGTGCGCAGGCCAATGACGTGTACTGGCATGGCGTGTTCGGCGGGCTCTACCTCCCGCATCTCCGCGCGGACGCCTACGGTTCCCTGCTGCGTGCTGAGCGGCTCCTCGCCGAGCGGCGGGTGGCCGCCGGCGAGCAGCGCGACTATGACGTCGACGGTCAGGACGAATACCTCTTCCGCGGCAACGCGGGCGCGGTCTTCGTGCACCTGCAAGGCGGTGCGGTGATCGAGTGGGACATCTACGCCTCGGCCACGAACCTCGTCGACACGCTGGCCCGCCGGCCGGAGGCCGAGCACGAGCACCTGCGCCGCGCGGAGAAGGCCGGCAAGGTGAAGGTCGGCAAGGCGGCCGACAAGGACCCGCGATCGATCCACGAAGCGATCCGGGCCAAGGAGCGCGGGCTCACGAAGCTGCTCGAGTACGACGACGCGCGGCGGGCCTTCTTCCAGGACAGCTTCAGGGTCGGACGCAACGAGCCGGTCAGCCTGCGCGCGCTCACCTATCACCTCACGCCCCAGCGTGAAGCGCGCACGGTCAGCCTCATCCTCGAGCCGCCGCCGAAGGCGCTCGCGAGCGTGCCGGGCCTCGCGGTCCGCAAGGACATCCGCATCGCCGACGAAGGCCTGGCCGCCGGAGTGCGCTACCGGCTCCGCAACGATGGCGACGAGTCGATCACGCTCACGTTCACGAGCTCGTGCAACGTCGCGATGGTCGGAGAGGCGAACGTGGGCGACGTGATCGCGTGCGGTGCTCGGAAGACGTCACCCGGCAAACCGCTCGACGCACGCGGCGTCACCGACATCACGGTGCACGCGGAGAGCCGGCACTTCGACATCACCTTCACCGTCGAGCCGGCGGCCGAGATCAGCGTGCGGCCGATCTACGCGATCGCGAATTCGGAGGAAGGCTTCGAACGGATCTACGAGCAGACGGAGATCGCCTGCTCGTGGCCGGTCACGATCGAGCCCGACGCCCACGTCGACCTCGAGCTTCGCGCCACGGCCGTCGGCCAGCTCGTCGAGCCGGAGCTCACCAAGCCGGCCGCCCGCCGCAAGCGCGCCGCACCGGCGGTCGTGGCCCGCTGAAACCACCGCCGTGGCATCGGGTAAGACGGATATGAGCGGCCCGGACCAGGACCCGATCCCGCCGTCCGAGTCGCCGCCCGCTGATCCGGCGTCCGCCGAGCCGAGCGCCCGGGCGACGGCCGACGAGGCGCCGCCGCAGGAGGCGGCCGGCCCGGCCGCGTGGTCCGACCGAGGTGCGGCGATGCACGGATCGCGCGCGAGCGCCCGGGGTGGAGCCGGCATCGGCGGCGCGCTCCTCCTCGCGCTCGGGCTGATCGTGGGGGCCGTCGGCGGAGGTGCGGTCGGCGGGTACGTCGCGAGCCGCAACGGCGCGCCGCTCGGCGACGTCGGAGCCGGCGGCGCGATCCCGAGCGCCCGGCCGGTCAGCGTCGTCCCGGGACCGTCGAACGACGTGGTCGTCGACGTCGTGAAGGAGCTGCTCCCGAGCGTGGTCACCGTCATCAACCGCCTGCCCAACGGCCAGGCCCAATCGAGCGGTTCCGGCTTCGTCATCGACGCGCAACGCGGGTACATCGTCACGAACAACCATGTGGTCGAGAACGTGCGCGACACGAACGCCGGTGCGTCGTTCGACATCGTGTTCAGCGACAACAACGTGGTCACGGGCGCGAAGCTCGTCGGCCGCGACCCGCAGACCGACATCGCGGTCCTGCAGGTGCCGGCGCAGGGGCTCCACGCCGCACAGCTCGCCAACAGCGACGACGTCCCGGTCGGCTCGAGCGTCGTCGCGATCGGCAGCGCGCTCGGTCAGTTCCAGAACACCGTCACCACCGGCATCGTCTCGGCCAAAGGCCGGCGTGTCCCCGAGAGCGACCGTGTCGTGCTCGAGGACCTGATCCAGACGGACGCGGCCATCAACGAGGGCAACTCGGGCGGTCCGCTCATCTGGTCCGCGACCAAACAGGTCATCGGGATGAACACGCTGGTGAACCGCGAAGCGGGCTCCGAGGGCCTCGGCTTCAGTATCTCGAGCAACACGATCCGCGAGATCGCGAATGACCTGATCCAGAACGGCGCCGTCGAGCGCGGCGCGATCGGTATCCAGTACGCGCTGCTCACCTCGCGCGGCGCGGTGGCTCTCGGCCTCTCCGCGCAGACGCAGGGGGTCATCGTCCGGCAGGTCGTCGCGAACTCGCCCGCCCAGCAGGCCGGCCTGAAGGCCAACGACGTCATCACGGCGATCAACGATCAGCAGATCGACGAGGAGCATCCGATCAGCTCCATCCTGCTGCACCGGCGTCCCGGCGATAAGGTGAAGCTCACGATCATCCGGGATGGAAAGCAGCAGACGGTGGACCTCACCCTCGGCCGGCAGACCTAGCCCGACGGCGCCGGCGCTCCGCCGGCGGGACGCGTCCCTGTACATCGTCGCGAGCGCCCTCGGCGGGCTCGGCCTCGGGATCGCGATCTTCTATTTGAATTTCCTCTATCGCGCGATCGGCCTCGACAACCTCGCGATCGGCGCGCTCAGCGCCGCTCAGGCGCTCGGCGCGCTCGCCGGCGCGATCCCGGCGACGGTGCTCGCGCGCCGTGTCCCTCGGCGGAGCGCGATCCTCGCCGGCGGCGTGATCACGGGCGCTGGCATCGTCGGCGTCCTGCTGTTCGACGCGTTCGGCGCGCTGCTGCTGTCCGCGCTGTTCGTCGGCACCGGTGGCATCGTCGTCTCGTCCTCCGGCAGTGCACTCGTCGCCGACGCCACGATCGGAACGGACCGGGCCGCCATGTTCGGCCGGCAGACGGCGCTCAGCGCGCTCGCCTACTTCATCGCCACGTCGATCGCGGGCGCGCTCGCGGCGCCGGTGAGCCAGCTGCTCGGGCGGCCCGAGGCGAGCGCCCTCGTGATCCGCGCGCTCATCGCGACGGGCGGGACGCTCGCCATCGCGTCGGCGGTGCCGATCCTGTTCGTCCGGCCCAGCCCGGTGGCGTCCGGCACGCTCGAGGCGCCGGTGCGCCGGCGGCTGCTCGCGCGATTCGCGGCCATCGAAGCGTGCTTCGGGTTCGGCGCGGGCAGCTTCCTGCCGTTCCTGAACCTGTTCTTCGCCGACCGCTTCGGCCTGTCGTTCGCCGCCATCGGCGTCCTGCTCGGCGTCCTCGCGGTCGCCGGGAGCATCGGCGCGCTCGTCCACGCGCGCTACGCGGTGCCTCGCCTCGGGACGCTGCGCGCTGTCGTGACGTTCGAGCTCGCCTCGCTGCCATTCGCCATCGCCGCCGCGCTCGCGGGTTCGCCCGCGCTCGCGGTCGCCGCCCTCGCCGTCCGCGCGGCGCTCATGTACGGCGCCGCGCCCACCTTCACGTCGTTCCAGCTGTCGTCGTTCACGCCCGCCGAGCGCGCGGGCGCGAGCGCGCTCCTCACGATCACGTGGAACGCGGCGAACGCCTCGGGCGCCTCGCTCTCCGGGCTCATCCGGGCGACGGCGGGCCCGCCCGGATACACGGTGAACCTCGTGACCCTCGCGGGCGCGTACTGCGTCGCGGCGCTGCTCACGGTCGCGCTGTTCCGCGCCCATGAGCCGCGCGGCGATCCGGCGGGCGCGGTCTGAGCGCTTCCGGCATGCTCGTCAGGTGAACGGCTCCACCGCGCGAGACCTCGTCGCCGATGCCCTCACCGCGGGCGTGCTCGCGGCGTCGGATGCGGAGGGCTGGGGCGATGCGGCGCGCGCCGTGCCCGTCGAGGTCGAGCGTCCTTCTAACCCCGCCCACGGCGACTACGCGACGAGCGTCGCGATGCGTCTCGCCCGACCGCTGAAGCGGCCGCCGCTCGCGCTCGCGAAGGCCATCGCCGACCGCGTGCCACAGCGCGAGGCGATCGCGGCGGTCGAGGTCGCCCCGCCCGGTTTCGTGAACGTCCGCCTCGAGACGACGTGGCTCGCGCGCCAGGTCGAGGCGATCCTCGCGCAGGACACGGCGTTCGGACGCTCCGATGCGCTGCGTGGCCAGCGGATCCAGGTCGAATTCATTTCCGCGAACCCGACCGGGCCGATGACGGTGGCGAACGCGCGCGGCGGGCCACTGGGCGACGTGCTGGCCAACGTCCTCGCGTTCTGCGGTGCCGACATCACGCGCGAGTACTACGTCAACGATGCCGGCGGTCGGGTCGAGGTCCTCGGCGAGAGCGTGGCGGTCCGCTACCGGCAGCTCGGCGGCGACACGAGCATCCCGTTCCCCGAGGACGGCTATCCGGCCGATTACATCACCGACGTCGCGCGCCGCATCCGCGAGGAGGAGGGCTCGAAGTACGACGGGCTCCCGTTCGAGGAGCAGGCCCGGATCTTCACCCGGAAGGCGCAGGGGTGGTTCGTCGAGGCGGCCAAGCAGACCGCGGAGCGGCTCGGGGTCCACTTCGACAGCTGGTACTTCGAGTCGGAGCTCGTGTCATCGGGCTACTTCCAAGGGACGCTCGACGCGCTCCGCGCCGGCGGCCACCTCGAGGACCGCGACGGCGCGCTCTGGCTGCGCTCGAGAGAGCTCGGCGAGGACATCGACAGCGTCGTCGTGCGCAGTAACGGGCTCCCGACGTATCTCGGCATCGACATCGCGTATCACCGGCTCTGTCTGGTCGAGCGGGCGTTCGACCGGAAGATCGACATCTGGGGGGCGAACACGCATGGGCATCTACGGAAGATGCGGACCGCGCTCGCGGCGCTCGGGCTCGCCGACCGCTGGAGCGTCGTGCTCTATCAGTACGTGAGGTTCCTGCACGAGGGCGTGCTGCAGAAGATGGGGAAGCGGCTCGCGCAGTTCCTGCTGCTCGACGACGTGATCGACGCCGTCGGGGTCGACGTCGCGCGCTGGTTCTTCCTGCAGACGAGCGCCGACCGCACGCTCGATTTCGACTTCGAGCTCGCGGTCCAGCAGTCGAACGAGAACCCGGTCTACTACGTGCAGTACGCGCACGCCCGCATCTCCAGCATCTTCCGGACGGCGGCCGACCGCAGGGTCAGCGCCGAGGGCGCCGATTGCACGCTGCTCACGGACGGCGCCGAGCTCGACCTCGTCCGGCTCTGCCTGCGGTTCCCCGAGCTCGTCGAGGAGGTGCGGGACCGCTACAACGTGCACCTGCTGACCGTCTACGCGCTCGAGCTCGCGGGCGCGTTCCACGCCTTCTACAAGGGCAACCGCGTGGTCGGCGACGATCTCGCTCGCTCGAAGGCGCGCCTGCGCCTGGTGGAGGTCGTCGGCCTCACGCTTCGGCAGGTGCTCGGGCTGCTCGGGGTCAGCGCGCCCGAGTCGATGTGAGCAGCGCCGGAGGCCAAGTGTTTGAGCTCAGCGCGTGGTCGGGCTCGGCCGGGGGCTGCCGCTCGGACGCGCGCCGCCTGGCCCGCCGGCGCCGCCGCCCAGGATGTCGCCGAGGATGTTCGCCCCGCCGAGGATGACGGCCTGAGCGGAGATCGTGCCGTTCGAGGTGTCCGGCGTGCCCGCCACGGTGATCTGATCGCCGGCCTTCAGGTCCGAGAGCTTGATGTCGGTCTCGGCGGTCCGCACGACGCGAGTGCTCGGGCCCACGAGGGCGATCTGGGAGCTGACGGTCGGCGACGCGCCGGCCTGGCCCGCCTGCCGGACCTGGATGGTGATCGAGTCCGCGTTCACGGAGATGATCTGGCCGCTCACCACGCCGCGATTCGCGAGCGCGCCCGCGCCGCCGGCCTGCTGGCCGCCCCGACCGGTCGTCGCGCTCGGGCTGGGACTCGCTCCTGCGCTCGCGTTCTGCGCGGCGGCCCGGGTGGTGCCGAGGTAGAAGCCGGCGGCGAATAGGACGAGCGCGACGACGATGCCGGCGATGACCTGGATCGGACGACTGCTCATAGCGACCTCCTGCTCCATCTCGCGGCTCCGCCGCGGAGAATGCTCATGGCTGGCGGCGGGTCTCGCTCGCCGCGGCAACGCCGCGTCTCGCTCGTCCCACGACTCTCACTCGTAGCGCAGGGCTTGGATCGGATGCAGACGCGCCGCCCGCATCGCCGGATAGAGACCGAAGATGACGCCGATCGCGACGGACACTCCGACCGCGACGCCGACCGTGCTCGCGGTGATCAGGAGCGGGAGGCCTGCGGCCTGCGGGATCCGGTGCACGACCTCGGTGATGCCCCAGCCGGTCGCGATCCCCAGCACGCCGCCGATCCCGGTGAGCGCGATCGCCTCGATGAGGAACTGCGCGAGGATGTCGCGCCGTCGCGCGCCGACGGCCTTGCGGATCCCGATCTCGCGCGTCCGCTCGTTCACCGAGACGAGCATGATGTTCATGATCCCGATCCCGCCGACGAGCAGCGAGATCCCACCGATCGCGCCCAGAAGCAGCGTGAACGTGGCGATGGTCGAGTTCACCGCGGCGAGCGTGTCGGCCTGGTTCGTCACGGTGAAATCGGCGTTCGCCGGATCGCCGATCTTGTGGCGATTGAGGAGGACGGTCCGCACGTCCTCGGTCGTCGCCTGCATCGTGTCGCTGCTCGCCGCCTTCACGACGATCGCGTTCACCACGTTCGTGCGGCCGGTCAGGACGTGCTGGGCGGTGGTCACCGGGACGAGGACCTGGTCGTCGCGGCTGAAGCCGAACGTCGAGCCCTTCGCCTCGAGGACGCCGATGACCTTGAAGTTGATGATCCGCGCACGGCCCCCGCCGGGGCCGACGTTGAACGCCTGGCGGAGCTGGATGGTCTGATTGACCGGGTCGCCGTCGCCGAACAGGTTCTGGGCCGTCGTGGTCCCGATGACCGCGACCTGGGCGTTGAGCCGAAGATCCGAATCGCTGAAGAAGTCGCCGCTCGCGAGGTTCCAATCGCGGACGATCGGATAGTCCTGCGTCACGCCGGTCACCTGCGAGTTCCAGTTCGTCGTCCCCGCGACGATCTGCCAGCGCCCGGTCCCCTGCTCGGCCTCCACGGCTTTGATCGTCGGCCCGAGCTGATCCTGGATCGCGGTCATGTCCTGCAGGGTGAGGCTCTGGGCCTGGGCTCCCGCGCCGCGCAGGCCTTCGGCGGTCTGCGCACCGGGCTGGACCGTCACGAGATTCGAGCCGAGGGAGAGGAACTGGGTCTGCACCTGCACCGATGCGCCGTTGCCGACCGAGACCATCGCGATGACCGACGCGACGCCGATGATGACGCCGAGCATCGTGAGTGCCGAGCGCAGCTTGTTGACGATGATCGACTGGAGCGCCGATCGGAGCGAGTCGAGCAGCCTCACCGGGCCACCGCCACGGGGCTGTGCAGGTCGACCGAGCCGGTCGGCGCGGCCGAGCGGAGCTCGTCCTCTGCCCGGCGGGGCCGCGCCACGATCTCGTCGCCCGAGACGATGCCGTCGCGCATCCGGACGATCCGCCGGCAGTGCTCGGCGACGTCCGGCTCGTGGGTCACCATCACGACCGTCTTCCCGGCGTCGTTGAGGCGCTGGAAGATCGCGAGGATCTCGGCGCTCGAGCGTGAATCGAGGTTGCCGGTCGGCTCATCCGCGAGGATGAGCGCCGGGTCGTTCAGCAGCGCGCGCGCGATCGCCACGCGCTGCTGCTGGCCGCCCGAGAGCTCGTTCGGCCGGTGGTGCATGCGCTCGCCGAGCCCGACGGCCTGGAGCGCCAGCTTCGCGCGCTGCCGCCGTGACCCGCCGCCGCCGTACACGAGCGGCAGCTCGACGTTCTCGAGCGCATTCAGCCGTGGCAGGAGATTGAAGGTCTGGAAGACGAATCCGATGTGCCTGTTGCGCAGTGCCGCCAGCCGGTCGTCGCTCAACGACCGGACCTGCTGGCCGGCGAGGACATACGTGCCGCTGTCGGGCACGTCGAGGCACCCGAGGATGTTCATCATCGTCGACTTCCCGGATCCCGAGGGCCCCATGAGCGCGACGAGCTCGCCTTCCCGCACGTCGAGATCGGCGCCGCGGAGGGCGTTGACGATGTTGTCCTTCCCCATGCGGTAGGTCTTCGTGATCCCACGAAGCTGGAGGACCGCCTCGCTCATCGGACGACCGGCCCGCCACCGCCGCCGCCCGGACCGAACCCGGGCTGGCCCGAGGTCGCCGCGCGTGGCTGCGGGAGCACGACGACGTCGCCCTCCTCGAGGCCGGTGAGGACCTCGGTCACCGTGTCGTTGCTGATCCCGAACGTCGCGTCGGCGTCCACGGTCTGCCCGTCCTTCATCACCTGCACGTAGCGGCGCGTGCCCTGCGTGCGCACCGCGAGGTTCGGCACCGTGAGGACGTTCGACCGGCTGGCGAGGATCACGTTCGCCGTGCCGCTCATCCCTGGGCGCACCGCGGGATTCGGGACGTCGATGGTGACGTCCACGCCGTACACCGGGACGCCCTGCTGGATCGTCGCCACCGGGTCGATCGCCGTCACGCGACCGGTCATGCGGGCGGTGCCGACCGCGTCGACGGTGAGCGTGGCGACCTGGCCGAGGTTCAGCTTCGCGACGTCGCCCTCGCCGACGGTCCCGTGCAGCGCGACCGAGCTGGTGTTCGCGAGGAGGATGAACGGCGTCGTCCCGCCGCTCGCCACGAACTCGCCGACCTGAGAGCCGATCGACACGATGAGGCCGCTGACCGGCGCGGTCATCGTGGCGTTGGCGAGATTGTTCTGGGCCTGCTGGAGGTTCGCCTGGGCGCTCAGTGTCGACGCGTAGGCGCCGGCGATGTCGTACGACTTCGGCCCGGCGGAGGTCTTCTGCAGCGACAGCTGCGCGGACTGGACCGAGTTCTGCGCTCCGATGATGCTGCTGTTCGCCTTTTCCTGCGCCGAAGTGATGGCCTGCTGGGCGTTCGAGATCCCGCTGCCGAGGGCGTCGCTCATCGGGCCGAGCGCGTTCGCGGCCTGGGTGAGCTTCGCCTTGACCGCGCCCTCGCGCTGCTGCTCGGTCCCGATCGCGAGGAGCAGCTTCGTGACGTTGGCGCGGACCGCATCGAAGTCGGTGTAGGCGCGCACCGCCGCCGTGCTGAGCAGGTTCTGGCTCGTGGTCAGCGGAGTCGCCGCAGCGCCGAGCTGTGCGCTGACGGCGTCGAGTGCGGCGCTCAGTCGGTTCGCCGCGACACCGTACGTGGCCGTCGCCGCCGCGAAGCTCCGGCTGGCGGGCGAGGTGTCGAGCGACGCGGCCATCGCCGCGTCGTAGGCGTACGCGGAGCCGAGGACGTTGTCACGCGCCGCGACGTAGTCGTTCAGCGCCGAATTGAGCGGGTCGCCCGCATAGCTCAGGGCGCTCGCGAGCGCGGCTGACGCGGTGTTGAGCGAGCTGCGGGCATTCACGGCATCCGCGATCTGGTAGGGCGAAGCCTGGACGTCCCGGATCGCCCCGTCCGCCTGCGACTTGAAGGGACCCACCGCGGCCTGCGTCGCGCCGGCATCGCTCGCGACGTTCGAGCTCTGGGTGTCGAAGTTCGAGCGCGCCGCGGTGTACGAGGTCGTGAGCCTCGTGAGCGTCTGCTGGGCGTTCGTGATGTCGTTCGCCGTCGTTCGCTGGGTCTCGTCGAGCGAGCGCTGCGCGTTGTCGACCGCACCGCGGCCGATCGCGATGTCCTCGGCCGACGCGCCGGCGGTGGCCTTGTCATAGCTCGCCTGCGCCTGGGCGACGCCCGCCTGCGCCTGGGCGAGCGCGACCTCGAGGTCCGACGTGTCGAGCTTCGCCAGCCGCTGGCCCGCCGTCACCTGCTGGCCCGTGCTCACGTACACCTCGAGCAGCTTGCCGGTGCTCTTGAAGTTGAGCTTCACCTGCCCGGCGGCGTTCACGGAACCGGAGACGGACACGGTCTGGGTCACGCTGCCGCGGGTGACCTGCGCCGTGCGCGGGGCGGCCGCGGGCTGCGCGCCGCCACACGCGGCGGTGACGATCGCCGTGGCGATGGCCGCGGAGGCGACTCGGATGACGATGGATGACATCTGCGACCCTCTTCCTCGAACGAGTATTTCCGGCGCGCTCATAGCGGGGTGACGCCCCGCGCGAGCATGCGCCCGGCGTGTGGACATGGTGTGAACGCGCGGCGGAGACGCGGCGGTGCGGCGGTGCACATCGGCAGCGGACGGGCGATCACGGTCTCACTCGGATGCCGCGACCGCGGTCGCGGTGTGGTGCGTGAGGCGCGCGACGACGACCGTCCCGAGCGCGTAGGCGACGACGCCGACGCCGAAGAGCCACCCGACGGCGGGCAGCTGCATCGCGAGGTAGAGGATCGTCGTGCCGATGAGGGCGGCGAGCGCGCTCGGGACACGCTGGCCCCACGACGCGAGCCGCGGCGCGCCGAGGAGGGTGTCGCCGAGGCGCCACGACGCGGCGGCGAAGCCGACGAGCGCGACCAGGACGAACACCGCGGAGACGACGGCGGCCGTCATGAGCCCGATCTGCAAGCCGAATTGGATGCCCAGCGGCGTCTCGCGGAAGCCCTGGGCGAGCGTCCCGACGAGGACCACGAATCCGAGGAACGCGGCCGAGGCGAGGAGCGCGAGCACCGCGACGCCCGTCGCGAAGACGCGGAGCTGTTCCCGCCAGCTGCCGCGCGCCGCGTGGTACGCGGCCAGGACCTGGTCACGCCCGAGCACGAGCGTTGCCGACACGCCGAGAAGCACGAGCAGGTAGCCCGCGGCGCCCCGCGCGGCGTCGGAAACGCTCCGCTGGAACGGGATGACCGGCCGGAAGGGCACCGGCACGCTCCGCTCGACCTCGGCGATCGGTCGGATCGTCGGCGCCGTACGCCCGTTGAAGTTCACGTACACCCGTCGGCTCGAGTCGTCGGCGCCGGAGCCGGCCATCGAGCCGACGAGCAGCACGGCGGCCACGGCGACCGCGAGGACGATCGCCCCGAGGACGAAGATCGAATCGCGTTGGCTCATCGAATGAGGGAGCGCTGCGCGGTCGTGCGGATGAGCGCGTGGGCCGCGAGCACGCTCGCGATGCCGACGAGGGCGAAGGCGACGATGGCGAGTCCGTCGACGAAGAAGTCGGCGCCCGTCGCTTCATCGAGTCCCTGCGCCGCCGCGACGATCGCCCCGAACGAGGCAAGGAACTCCGAGCCGTGCGCCGTGAGCTCCCAGAGCAGGTAGGCCACGCTCGGGAGCGCGAGCGCGGCGGCGACGATCCACTCCCAGGCGGAGCTCGGGTCCTCGGCGCGCACGCTCGCCATCACCGCGTCCCGGAATCCGATCGGGAGCGCAGCGGGCTTCACCGCCGATAGCACCTGATGCAGGGCCAGCTCCTCGGGCTGGAGGTCGTCCATCAGTCCCGCGGCCGGCGCGCGGCGAGCCGAGCGCGAAGCGCCGCCCTCGCGCGGTGGAGATGCGTCTTCACGGTGCCCAGTGGCAGGCCGAGCACATCCGCGACCTCCTGATAGGAGAGCTGCTGCAGGTGCCGGAGGGTCAGCGCCGCCCGGTACGCGGGTGGAAGCTCGGCCATCGCGGCGAGCACCTCTTGGACCTCCTCGCGCCGGACGGCCAAGAGCTCCGGGCCGGCGTCCGGCGGCTCCGAGTCCTCGGGCAGCTCCTCGACCGTGAGCTCGCGCCCGTGCGCGCGCTGGACGTAGTTGAGGCTCGCGTTCGTCGCGATCCGGTAGAGCCAGGGGCCGAACGAGTAGGCCGGGTCGTACTGATGGAGGGCCCGGTACGCGCGGATGAACGCGTCCTGGGCGCAGTCGCGCGCCGCGTCGGGGTCGCGGGTGATACGCAACGCGATGTTGTACACGCGACCTCCATATCGTTCGACCAGCCCAGCGTAGGCATCCGCGTCGCCGCTGAGGCAGCGCTGCACGATCTCCTGATCGCTGCGAGTCAGCGCACGCCTCCCGGACGGGCAGCCTCCGGTGCGGTCATGGTGCATACCCGCCCGGGCGTGCCCGTGTTTCGGCGTATTCTCCATGCCTCCATGGACCTGACCTGGCTCGGCCACGCCTGCTTCCGCCTGCGGGGCCGCGAGGGGGTGGTCCTGACCGATCCGCCGGACCCCAAGTCAGGACACGCGATCCCGAAGACCGCGGCCGATCTCGTGACCATCTCGCACGACGATCCGGGGCACGCCAGCCTGCGCTCGGTCGCCGGCGAGCCGGTCGTGCTCCGGGGGCCCGGCGAGTACGAGGTCCGCGAGATCCTGGTGACCGGCATCGGCACGTTCCGCGACGGCGAACTGGGTGCGAAGCGGGGCCGGAACACCGTCTTCGCCATCCGGCTCGACGATCTCGTCCTCTGCCATCTCGGCGGGCTCGGTCACACGCTGCCGACGGACGACCTCGAGAAGCTCGGGGACGTCGACGTCGCGCTCGTGCCGATCGGTGGCGCCGACGCGGACCTCGCCGCACCGACCGCGGCGGAGGTGATCCACCAGCTCGAGCCGAAGGTGGTCGTGCCGATGGCCTACGACCCCGACGCGACGAAGAAGGACGGACCCTACGACCGGCTCCTGCACGAGCTCGGCGTCAAGGACGTCACCCCGGTACCGAAGCTCTCCCTCACGCGGAGCTCGCTGCCGGACAACGTGCAGGTCGTGGCGCTGGACTCGCGCGCCCGCCAGTAGCGATACTGCGGCCCGGAGGAGGGTCCGACCATGCCTACGAGCACCGGCGCGGTCCGTGCGTTCCAGTACGGCCTCATCATCTTCGCCCTCACGGCGCTCATCGGCCTCGCGAACGCGACCAAAATCTTCGGTGACATCTCGCGTGACACGCTGCTGACCCATCTGCATTCGGGAACGCTCGGCTGGATCACGATGGGCATCATCGGCGTCGCGATCTGGATCTTCGACGGTGAGGAGGACACCCTGCCGCGCAACGTGGCGGTCAGCGCGGTCTGCACCGCCGCCTACGTGCTCGCCTTCTGGTCAGGCAATTTCATCGCCCGCGCGATCTTCGGCTCGATCGAGCTGCTCGTGATCATCTACTGGTGGTGGTGGGTCGTGCGGCGGGCGCTCGCGCATGGCTACAACAGGTTGGACGTCCCGCGGCTGTCGGTCACGCTCGGCATGACGACGCTCATCATCGGTTCCACCCTCGGCGTGCTCATGCAGATCCTCTTCGCCACGAGCGGCGGGATCCCGCAGAACGTCGACCTCGTGGGGGCCCACGCGTTCGCCCAGGTCGCGGGTTACCTCGTGCTCGTCGCCGCCGGCGTCGCCGAGTGGCGGCTCACCGGGGGTGGCTCGAGGAGCGTGGCCGGCCAGGCGCAGGTCTGGCTCCTGTTCCTCGCCGGGATCGTCCTCGTGGTCGGCTCGCTGTCGGGGATACCCACGCTGCAGCTGCCGGCGACGATCCTGCAGGTCATCGCCCTCGTCATCATCGCCGTCCGGTTCGGCGTCCGGGCCATGGCGCTCGGGTGGGGCAGCGTCGACGGGGCGCGCCACGCCGCGATCGCGCTGCCGTTCCTCGTCGTCGGCATCGCCCTCGAGATCATGCTCATCTTCGCGTTCATCTCGTCGGAGGGTGACTTCACGAAGGTCCCGTCGGGTCTCATCCCCGCGGTCAGCCACGCGATCTTCATCGGCGTGACGACGAACGTCCTGTTCGCGTGCGTCCTGGCGCTCGGCGCGGGGCGCGAGCGCTTCTGGCCGTGGGCCGATCACGTCATCTTCTGGGGCCTCAACATCGGGGCCGCGTCCTTCATCGCCGCTCTGCTGGTCTCGGGCTCGGCCCAAGGGACCGGCATGTTCGCCCATCCGGTCGCGTTCACCGCGCCGATCATGGGTCTCTCGGCGCTCCTCGCGATCGTGACGTTCTCGATGCGGTTGCAATCGGCGGCCGAGATGGCGCCCGCGGCCGCTCCGGCCTGAGGCGCGGTCGAGGCAGGAGGAAGGAAGGCCATGCTCGCGGACCTCGCGGCCCTGCGGCCCAACACGGGCGTCGTGCGCGCGCTCCAGTACGGCCTCGCGATCTTCACCCTGACGGCGCTCATCGGTATCGCGAACGCGACCCAGGTCTTCGGCGCGCTCTCGCGCGACACGATCCTCGCGCACGTCCACTCGGGAACGCTCGGGTGGATCACGATGGGCACGTTCGGCCTGGCGCTCTGGGCGTACGGCGGCGGATGGTCGGCGACCGCGGTGCGGAACGTGACCATCACCGGCATCGCGACCCTCGCGTACGTGCTCGCGTTCTGGAACGGCAATCTGCCGGCCCGCGCCGTCTTCGGCGCGATCGAGCTCGCGGTCATCGTCGGCTGGTGGTGGTGGGTCTTCGGCCAGGTCCGCGCGGTCGGCTACGGCAGCCTCGACAACCCGCGCCTCGCGATCTTCCTCGCGCTCAGCACCCTGGTCATCGGCTCGTCGATCGGCGTCCTCGCCCAGATCCTCTTCGCGACCGGGAACATGCCCCAGCAGGGACCCGGCAACCCCGACATCATCGGAGCGCACGCGACGGCCCAGGTCAGCGGCTACCTCGTGCTCACGGCCATCGCGATCGGTGAGTGGCGGCTTCGCGCCGATCGTGGCGCGCGCTCGCTGGGCGGGCAGGTCCAGGCCTATCTGCTGTTCGTCGCCGGGCTCGCGTTCGCGGTCGGGGCGCTCTTCAGCGTCCAGCCGCTGCTGATCTTCACGAGTCTCTTTCAGGTGATCGCGATCATCATCTTCGCGATCCGCGTGGGGCCGAGCGTGCTCGGTGCGGCATGGTCCGCCGCCGGCGCCGGGCGCCACTTCGCCATCGCGGCCCCGTTCCTCGTGCTGAACATCATCCTGCTGGTGGTCCTGATCCAGCAGTTCATCGGCGCGAACGGGGACTTCACGAAGATCAACTTCGGGCTGCTCATCGCGGGCGACCACACGATCTTCATCGGGGTCATGACGAACATCCTGTTCGGCACCGCGCTCGTGCTGAGCGCCGACCGCCGCACGTGGCCGTGGGCCGACCATGTGGTGTTCTGGGGGCTCAACGCCGGTCTCCTCGCGTTCGTGGGCGTGCTGATCTTCGGCGGCACCGAAAGCGGCCTCGTCAAGTTCAGCGCACCGGTCATGGGCCTCTCGGCGCTCCTCGGGATCGCCACACTCTCGCTGCGCCTGCAGTGGAGCGCGTCGGTCGCGCCTGTGCCGGCCGCGGCCTGAGCCGGCACCGGCCGGATCGGCGGGCCTTCGCCCACCGTCCGGCCGGGGCCGCGGAAGACAGCCCGGCTCCGGTCCGCGGACCACGCTCCTGTACACTTGGGTCACGTCGCGTCGGCGGATGCGACGACTTTTTCTGTACGGGTGGTCTCAAGCCGTGTACGCAGTCGTCCGGAGCGGGGGCAAGCAGTATCGGGTCGAGGAGGGCACCCTCCTCACCATCGCCACGCTCTCCGGGGACCCCGGGAAGCAGATCACCTTCGAGGACGTTCTCATGGTGGCGGACGGCGACGAGGTGCGGGAGAAGCCGCGCCTCACGGTGACCGGCGAGATCGTCGCGCACGGCAAAGGCGAGAAGATCACCGTCTTCCGTTACAAGAACAAGACCCGGCAGCGCAAGAAGACCGGGCACCGCCAGGGGACGACGACCGTCCGGATCACGAGGATCGAGCCGGGATGGGGCGACGAGCCGGGGAACAGGAGCGAATAGATGGCACACAAGAAAGGCGCGGGCTCGACCCGCAACGGGCGCGATTCCGCCGGGCAGCGGCTCGGCGTGAAGGAATACGCGGGCGCGGCCGTCGACGCCGGCGCGGTGCTGGTCCGTCAGCGCGGTACGCGCGTCATCCCGGGAGAGAACGTCGGCGTCGGCAAGGACCACACCCTGTTCGCGCTCGTCCGCGGCACGGTGAAATACAGCGCCGCGCGCGACGATCGCCGCAAGGTCAACATCGTCCCACAGGCGAGCTGAGGAGCATCAGATGAAGTCGAAGATCCACCCGCAGTACGTGGCGGCCACCGTCACGTGCGCCTGCGGCAACAAGTTCCAGACCGTGTCGGTCAAGCCCGATCTCCACGTCGAGGTGTGCGCGAAGTGCCACCCGTTCTTCACGGGCAAGCAGCACCTCATCGACGTGCAGGGCCGGGTCGAACGGTTCAACAAGCGTTACAGCAAGAAGGCGGAGCAGCCGGCCGCATCAGCGGAGGCCGCGCCCGCGCGTTAGCGCTCCGCTCGGCGCCGCCGTTCGGCCGAGCCTCTACGGCGGCCAGGCGGTGATCGAGGGCGTCATGATCCGGGGCCGGCGGACGATCGGGCTGGCCTGCCGCAAGCCCGATGGCGGGATCTACCGCTACCGAGAGGTGCTGGACTCGCCCCTCCAGCGCTCGCGCCTCGCTCGGGCGCCGTTCGTCCGCGGTGTCGTCGTGCTGTGGGAGTCCCTGCGGTACGGGATGCGGATGCTCATGCGGTCGGCCGACGTCCAGCTCGGCGAGTCCGGCGCGTCGCTCGGCGGCGCCGGCGGGACGGGGATCATGGCCGGAACCGTCGTGATCGCGCTCGCGGTCTTCGTCGGCCTGCCCTACCTGCTCACCTCGTTCCTGCGGTCGGCGGTTCCGTCGACCCTCGCGCTGAACCTCGGCGAGGGGCTCCTGCGCCTCGCGATGCTGCTCGTCTACCTGTTCGCGATCTCGTTCCTCCCCGACATCCGCCGCGTGTTCGCGTATCACGGCGCCGAGCACATGACGATCCACGCCTTCGAGCACGGTGATCCGCTCGACGCCTCGCACGTCACGCCGTATCCGACGGCGCATCCCCGCTGCGGGACGGCGTTCCTGCTCTTCGTCGTCGCGGTGGCGATCGTCGCCTTCGCCTTCGTGCCGCGGGTCAACATCGCCGTCGACCTCGTCGTGCGCCTCCTGCTCGTGCTCCCGGTGGCGGCCGTCTCGTACGAGGTGCTGAGGCTCGGCGCGCGCCACGAGGCCAACCCCCTCGTCCGGTTGCTCGTCGCGCCCGGTCTGCTCCTGCAGCGGATCACGACGCGCCGACCCGACGACGCGATGATCGAGGTCGCCGTCGCGTCGCTCGAGGAAGCGCTCGCGGGGGACGCGGCGGCATGATCGAGCTCTCCGATCGGCTCCAGCAGCGGCTCGCGCAGATCGAGTCGCGCTACGAGGAGCTGGGCCGGCTCCTCGGCGATCCGGAGGTGACGTCCGATCGCGATCGGCTGCGCTCGATCGGGCAAGAGCACGCCGCGCTCGAGCCGATCGTCGGGACGATCCGCGACCTGGGCGCGGCCCGGCGGCGCCTCGCCGAGGCCCGCGAGCTCCAGGGCAGCGACGAGGCGGACATGCGCGACCTCGCTCGGGAGGAAGAGGGCGCCGCGGCGCTCGAGCTCGAACGGCTCGTCGCTCGCCTCAGAACGCAGCTCGTCCCGCGCGATCCGCTGGACGAGAAGGGGGTCATCGTCGAGATCCGCGCCGGCGAAGGCGGGGAAGAGGCGGCGCTCTTCGCGGGCGACCTGTACAAGATGTACCTCCGCTACGCCGAGCGGCACCGCTGGAAGGCCGAGGAGCTGTCGGCGAGCCGGTCGGAGAAGGGCGGGTACAAAGAGGTCATCTTCCGGATCGACGGGCGGGGCGCCTACAGCCGGCTGAAGTTCGAGTCCGGCGTCCACCGGGTCCAGCGGGTGCCCGCGACCGAGGCCCAGGGCCGGCTCCACACATCGACCGCGACCGTCGCGGTGCTGCCGGAGGCGGAGGACATGGATCTCCACATCGACGACGAGGATCTGAAGATCGATGTGTACCGGGCCGGTGGGCACGGCGGCCAGGGCGTGAACACGACCGACTCCGCGGTTCGGATCACCCATCTGCCGACGGGCGAGGTCGTCATCTGCCAGGACGAGCGCTCGCAGCTGAAGAACAAGGCGAAGGCGATGACGGTGCTCCGGGCGCGCCTGCTCGCCCGCGAGCGCGAGCGGAGGGACGCGGAGGTCGGTGCCGTGCGCCGCGCGCAGATCGGTCGGGGCGAGCGGGCCGAGAAGATGCGGACGTACAACTTCCCGCAGGACCGGCTGACCGACAAACGGCTCGGGCACAACCTGTCGAACCTGCCGCGCCGCATGGACGGTGAGCTCGACGACCTCATCGACGCGCTCATGCACCAGGACGAGGCGGAGCGTCTCGCCGCGCTGGAACAGGTAGGGTGAGGCTGGAACAATGATCGCGTCGTGACCGAGCCCCTCACCTATGACGACGACACCGCGTTCAGGCTGGCCGACGACGCGGCGACGGTGTCCGCCATCGTCCGGCGAGTTCCGGATGAGCGGCTGCGCGGCGAGCGCATCGGCGACTGGACGGCGAAAGAGGTGATCGGTCATCTCGCCGACGGGGCCGAGATCTTCGCCGAGCGCGTGCGCCGCTGCCTCGAGGAAGACCGTCCCGCGCTCGCGTCCTACGACCAGGACGCGCTCGCGGCGGAGCGGCACAACAACGAGGCGGATCCGATGGCGCTCTCGAAGCGGCTGCAGGCCGCACATGCGCGGATGATCCGGCTGCTCGAGCGCCCCGGTGCGGCGGAGCGCGTGGGGATCCACGAGCAGCACGGCGAGGTGACCGCGGGATGGCTCGCCGCATATGAGGCGCGCCACGCGCACGAGCACGCGCGCGAGCTGGGGGCGCTCTTCCCGCCGGCCTGACGGCGGAAGGGAACCCAACTCGTACCGATGTCGTAATACTTCGGTATGGAGAGCCTCCGCGATCAGGCGCTCGCGCCGCTCTCGCGGGCCGATGCGGAACGCCTCCTCCCCGTCCTCTCGGTCGGCCGTCAGACGCTCGAACGGCGGATCCTCCGCGCACGCTGCCTGAAGTACGTCGAGTCGTTCGATGTCGCGTGGGCGGAGCTGAGCGCGCTCCTCGAGCTCGTCAAGGATCCGCTCCTCGCGGCGCGCATCGCCGTCGACCTCGTCCACCTCGCCTACTTCCTGGTGCGCGGCGACGAGGTGCAGCGGCTCGAGCGGATCGCCAAGCACCACGCGGCCACCGATCCACTCATGCTCGCGGAGCTCCGGCTCGGCAGGTCGATCAACGCCACGGCCGCCAACGAGGTCACCGACGCGCTCCGCGACGCGCGCTGGGCCGAGGACGCCCTCGCCGCGGCGCCGCGCGGACGGTCGCGCGATCTCGTCGTCACGCGGGTGCAGCGGCAGCTCGCGCACCTGCTCGCGCACAGCGGCGACTACGTCGGCTCGGTCGCCGCGGCCGAGGCGACGGCGCGCTTCGCCGCACGGGTCGGCGATCCGTGGGAAGCGGCGTGGGCGACGTACACGAGCGGCTTCGCTCAGTGGTATGCCGGTCGCAACGACCGCGCGGTCGACGACTTCAGCAAGGCGGAGGAGGGACTGCGCTCCTACGGCACCTCCGCCTGGCGATACACGCTGCTGTGCCTGGCTCGGGCCCGGATGGAGCGCGGCGAGATCGCCGACGGCGATCGGCTCGCGCGGCAGAGCGCCATCGGCGGGGCGGAGGACCTCGCGCACATCGCGCTCCTGCGCGGCGAGGCCGAGGTCGCGGAGCGGATCCTCGCCCGTGCCCCGAAGGGCTTCCCCGCGGACGAGCACTTCCGGGACTTCGTGCGCGGCATCACGCGAGCGCGGCGCGGCGATCCGCGCGGCGCGGTCCGGTTGCTCGACGAGGTGGGGAAGGAATTCGAGAGCCGGGGGATGGGCCACTGGGCGCTGGGTGCGGCGGTGCACGCGGCGTACTGCCGCGACGCGCTCGTGCGCGGCGGCGGCGCGACGCGCGCGGTCCAGCTGGTGCGAGACATCGCCACGCGCGGCGGCGAGGGGTTCGCGTATTACCTCCCCGAGGTGGCGACCTGGATCGGCCGCGCGGCCGAGCGCGACTCCGACGCGCGGGCGCTCGCGCGGTCGATGAAGAACCGTGGCGACGCCGCCGTCCGGCGCGCGAAGAGCGACGCCGCGTCGGCGATCGCGGCCTCCGCGCTCGACGAGGCGACCTACTACCTGCGCGCGATCGGGCTCACCTGGCGCGAGATCGGCGTGCTGCACGAGATCGAGCGGCTCCAGGCGGACGGGAAGCACGTCGAGCGCGCGGAGCTGGCGCGCCGGCTCGGCCTCTCGCCCGAGACGCTCCGGGTCCACATCACGCGTATCCGGGCCAAGCTCGACGTCGGCGATCGGCGTGGCGACACCGTGCTCCTCGAGGCGGCACTCGCGCGCCGGCCGGTCGTCTGAGCGCCGCGGCCGGCGCGCTCCGCCGGCTCCTCGCGCGGGAGGGGGTGGCCGACGCGCTCTGGCTGTTCGCGGTCCTGCGCATCGGCCTCACGGTGTTCGCGCTGTTCCTCGCGCTGCAGACCCAGCTCCCGCCGCCATGCCATTTCGAGCAGGCGCAGAGCCACTGGCGCACCTTCCCGCCGTTCGCGGAGGGCCGGCTCGAGTTCCCGTTCGTCGGCGTCTGGCAGCGCTGGGACGCCTGCTGGTACACGAAGATCGCGACGTACGGCTACGAGCCGGGCGAGAACGCGGTCGCGTTCTTCCCATTGTTCCCAGCGCTCATCCGCACGGTCGGCACCGACGTCGCGCTGGCCGGCCTCGTCGTCTCCGCGGTCGCCTACATCGCGGCGATGATCGGCCTGCATCGCCTCATCACGATGGACTTCGACGCCGGTGTCGCGCGCCGCACCGCCTTCTACCTGTCCATCTTCCCCTCGGCGTTCTTCCTCCTCGCGCCGTTCACGGAGTCGCTCTTCCTCGCGCTGTCCGTGTGGACGCTGTACGCCGCGCGCCGCCGCGTGTGGCTCGCCGCCGCCGCGTTCGGCGCGCTCGCGGCGCTGACCCGCGTGCAGGGGATCGTGCTCTGCCTGCCGCTCGCGTGGGAGGCGTATCTGGGCTGGCGAGCGGGCCGCGGTGACGCCGGGACGCGGCGCCTCGTGGGCCGGGCCGTCGCGCCCGCGGTCGCGGTGGTCGCGCCCGTCGCCGCGCTCGGGGCGTTCTTCGTCCTCGCGCAACGCGCGACCGGCCAGGACCCGATCGCCGCGCAACAGCTCTGGGGCGGCGGCAGTCCGTTCAACGGGCCATGGACCCTGATCCAGGCGAGCACGCGATGGGCGGTCGAGCACGCCGACCCGCTGCAGGCGCTGAACCTCACCGCACTCCTCGGCTTCATCGCCCTGTTCCTCGCCGGCCTCGACCGGTTGCCGGTGTCGTATTCGCTCTTCGTCGCGCCGCAGCTCGCCGTGGTGGCCACGCGCATCCTGCCGATCCCGCTCACGAGCACGACGCGCCTGCTCATCGTGCTGTTCCCGGTCTTCGTGATCGTCGCGCTCCTCGGCCAGGACGAGCGCTTCGACCGCGCCTGGACCGTGCTCTCGCTCCTGCTCCTGGGGCTGCTCACGGCGGCGTTCCTGCGCGGCGATTTCGTCGCCTGAGCCCTCGCGCCACGCGTCAGTCGAGCTCGACCGCCTCGCGCCAGGCAGGGATGTACGTGTCGAACCCGAGCGCGCGGACCTTCGGCTCGAACGCGGACTGGGCCGCCGGATCGCCGTGCACGATGAACGTCCGGCGCGGCGCGGTGCCGAATCCGCGCAGCCAGGCGAGGAGCTCGGGCTCGTCGGCGTGCGCGGAGAAGCCGGTGATCGAACGGACCTGGCAGCGCACCTCGAGCATCGTCCCGTCGATCCGCACCTGCCGGGCACCGGCCTGGAGCTGCGCGCCGAGCGTGCCCTCGCCCTGGTAGCCGACGAACAGCAGCATCATGCCCGGATCGCCGACGAGCGCCTTCACGTGCTGGACGATGCGGCCGCCGGTGATCATGCCGTTCGAGGCGACGACCATGAACGGCCGCGGCGCGCGCTCGAGCGCGCTCGACGCGCGGGCGTCGTTCACCATGGTCGCCCCGGGATAGTCGAGCGGCTCCTCGTGACCGGCGAGGAGCGCCCGTGCCTCGGCGTCGAAGTACTCGGCGTACCCGCGATACACGTCGCTCGCCTTCTGGGCCATCGGTGAATCGAGATAGAGGCGCAGATGGGGGATCTCACTCGCCGCGAGCAGGCGATCCAGGTGATAGACGATCTCCTGTGTCCGACCGATCGCGAACGAGGGCATGAGCAGGATGCCCTTCGCGTCGTTCGTCGCGCGCACGCACTCACCGAGCATGCGGACCGCTTCCTCGGCCGGCTCGTGCGTGCGCCCGCCGTAGGTCGACTCGACCAGCAGGAAGTCCGCTGCGCTCACCGGCGTCGGATCGCGGATGATCGGCGTGCCGGGGCGGCCCAGGTCCCCGCTGAAGACGATCGTCCGGTCGCGGTCGCCCTCGTGGACGCGGACGCGGATGATCGCCGAGCCGAGGATGTGGCCGGCGTCGACGAAGGTGGCGGCGATGCCGGGCGCGACCTCGATCTCCCGTCCGTACTCGACGCCGCGGAACAGGCCGAGCGACCGGTTCGCGTCCTCGGTCGTGTACAGGGGCTCGCGGAACGCCGTGATCGCCGCGGGGACCGCGTCGCGCAGCAGCTGCTCCGCGTCGCCGCGCGTCGCGGCGGCCACCTCGGCCGCCGACTCCTCATCCTCGGCGGCGGCCCGATCAGGATGGCGGCGGGCGAAGCGCTGATGCCGCTTCGAGAACTCCTCCTGCAGCTTCGCTGAATCGAGCAGCACGAGTCGCGCGAGCTCGACGGTCCCTCGGACGGCGAAGATCGGCGCGCGCGAGCCGCCCGATGCCACGAGCGGGATGAGCCCGCAGTGGTCGAGATGGGCGTGGGTGAGCAGGATCGCGTCGATGTCGTGCACGTCGTAGGCGAGCGGGACCCGGTTGCGCATGACGTCATGCGGGCTGCCCTGGAACATGCCGCAATCGACGAGCACCCGCGCGCGGTCGCTCTCGATGAGGTACTGCGAGCCCGTGACCGTGCGCGCCGCGCCGAGGAAGTGAAGCCGCATCGCGCGCATAGTGCCGCGCTAGGATGGCGCGCGCAGATGTACGGTCCGGTCCTGCGGGGGACGAAGGTGACGCTGCGCCCGCCCGACGACACGGACCCGCCGCGATTCGTCGAGTGGCTCTCCGATCTCGAGGTGACCCGGTACCTCGGCCGCGTGATGGGCATGGCCCTCTTCCAGGAGGAGGAGTTCTTCAAACGCGTCGGCGAATCGAAGACCGACGTGTACTGGATGATCGAGGCCGAGGGCCGGCCGATCGGCGGCACCGCGCTCGCGCAGATCGATTGGCTCAACGCGCACGCGTCCACCGGGACGGTCATCGGTGACAAGACCGCGTGGGGCAGGGGCTACGGCTCGGAGGCGATGGCCCTTCGCACGGACTACGCGTTCCGCCAGCTGAATCTGCACAAGCTGCTCTCAGGCACGTTCATGGAGAACGAGCGCAGCAAGCGCGCGCTGATCAAGGCCGGCTATCGCGAGATCGGGGTGCAGCGCGACCACTTCTTCCGGGATGGACGCTGGCACGACCACTGGATGTGCGAGGTGCTCCGCTCGGATTGGGAGCGCGAGCATGATCACACGGGCTGACGTTCGCCGGCTCGGACAATGACCACGGGGAAACTCCTTGACAAGCTCCGGCGAAGGTCCGGTCGATAGACTCGCCGATCGTGGACACCCTCGAGCGCCCCGCCACCGTGAGCGACGCGCAACGGGCAGAGATCGAGGCACAGCGCCAGAGCACCCACGAGACCCGACGAGTGACGGTGCCGGCGATGGAGGAGCTGCTCTACCAGCCGATCCCCGTGCTCGATCACGGCTTCGTCCGGGTCATCGACTACATGGGCGACGACGCCGCAGTCGTGCAGGCCGCTCGCGTCTCGTATGGAGCCGGAACGAAGAAGGTCCGCGAGGACGCCGGGCTGATCAACTACCTCATGCGCCATCGGCACACGACGCCATTCGAGATGTCCGAGCTCAAGCTCCACATGAAGCTGCCGATCTTCGTGGCGCGCCAGCAAATTCGAACGAGGACGGCTTCGGTGAACGAGTACTCGGGGCGGTTCTCGATCCTCGATCGGGAGTTCTACATCCCGGAGCCGCATCAGCTGGGTACCCAGACGACGTCGAACCGCCAGGGTCGTGGTGATGTGCTCGCCGGCGAAGAGGCCCGTCGGGTGCTGCAGCTCCTCCGCGAGGACGCGGAGCGAGCCTACGAGCACTACGAAGAGATGCTGAACGAGACCGCGACGGGCGAAGTCCTCGATGCCTCGCGCTCAGGTCTGGCGCGCGAGCTCGCCCGGATGGATCTGACCCTGAACTTCTATACCCAGTGGTACTGGAAGATCGATCTCCACAATCTCCTCAACTTCCTGAAGCTGCGCGCCGATGCCCATGCGCAGTACGAGATCCGCGTCTACGCCGAAGCGATCCTCGGCATCGTGAAGCGGTGGGTGCCGCTGACCTACGCCGCGTTCATGGACTACCGCATGGGGGCGTACGAGCTCTCCGCGAAGGGGCTCGCGGTCGTTCGGCGGCTGCTGAAAGGCGAGGACGTCACGCGTGAGACGAGCGGCATGTCGGCCGGCGAGTGGCGAGAGCTGATGGAGACGCTCGAGCGCTGAGCGGCGCCGCAGCAGGCTTCGTCTGGGACCCGCGCCTCGCGTCGCATGTCTACCGCGACGACCATCCACTCAGGCCGCGCCGGCTCATCGGCGTGCACGACACCCTGCGATCGCTCGGCGCGTTCGATCGACCCAACGCGCGGGTCGTCGCGCCGCGCGACGCGTCGGAGGCGGAGCTCGAACGCATCCATTCGCCCGAGTACGTCGCCGCGGTGCGGCAGGCGTCGGCCGAGCCCGACGGCGACTACTCGCGCTGGGGCCTCGACCAGTGGGGCGACACGCCGCCATTCGCGGGCATGCACGAGGCGTCACTCCTTACCACGGGCGCGACGCTGCGCGCGATGGAAGAGGTGGTGGTGACGGGTGCGCTTCGCGCCGCGTTCAACGGCGCCGGCGGCCTCCATCACGCGATGCGTGACCGAGCCTCCGGCTTCTGCATCTACAACGATCCCGCGATCGCGTGCGGCCTGCTCGCCGACCGGGGACTTCGGGTCGCGTATGTCGACATCGACGCGCATCACGGCGACGGCGTGCAGGCGGCGTTCTACGACACGGACCAGGTGCTCACGATCTCGCTGCACGAGACCGGGCGGTCGCTCTTCCCGGGGACCGGGTTCGCGCACGAGCGCGGCACCGGCGCTGGGACGGGGTACAGCGTCAACGTCGCGCTGCCGCCCTTCACCGATGACCCCGCCTACGTGCGCGCGTTCGATGCGGTCGTGCCGCCGCTCGTCGAGCGCTACCGACCCGACGTGCTCGTGACCCAGCAGGGGATCGATTCGCACTTCAGCGATCCGCTCACCCATCTGCGCGTGTCCACGCTAGCGCGCGCGCACTGCGTTCGGACGTTCCGCGACTTCGCGCTGCCCTGGGTCGCGATGGGCGGCGGCGGCTACGACCTCGATGCCGTGCGGCGCGGCTGGACGATCGAGTTCCTGATCATGCTCGACGCGGCGGTGCCCGAGGAGCTGCACGACGCCGACCCCCCGATCCACGACGGCGATGCCCGAAGGACCGTGGATGCGGAGACCGACCGCGCCGCGAGCGACGCGCTCGCTGCCGCCTTCCGATGAGCGCGCTCGTCGCCCTGGCGCGGTCGCCGCGCACCGGGACCGCCGCCGTGCTCGCCACCGGGCGGCTGCGGATCGCGGTCGGGTTGATCGTCCTCTCGACCGCCGTCGCCGCGCTGAACGCGGCCCGCTTCGCGAACGATGTACCCGTCACGAGCGTCCTCTACGGGCCGGACCGGAGCCCCGCGGTGGCGACGATGCTCGACCTCATCGGCCGGGATCGAACGGCGATCGTCGCGTACCTCATCGAGCAGTCGTGGACGGCGGTCATCGTGGTGACCGCCTTCTCGCCGCTCTTCGTCTGGCTGCTCGGGTCGAGCGCGGTGCACGCCGCGGCCCGATTCGACGGCAAGCGGCGGCCGTTCCTGCCGATGGTCGTCCTGTTCGGCTACGCGACCGCGCTGACGCGCGTGCCGGCGGATGCGGCGGCCGCGGTGTTCGGAAGCGGCCGTGGGGCCGGGCCGTTCGTGGCGCAGCTCGTTGGGGTCTTGGCGCTCGTCTGGCTCGCGCTCATCGCGTGGCGGGCCATCCAGGCGCATTACGCGATCCCCGGACCTCGCGCGCTCGTCGTGCTGCTCATCGCCATCGTGGTCTTCTACGTCGTGCCGCTGACGCTCATCGTCGCGGCGGTCGTCGCGCTCCTGGTCGCCGCGGTCGTGCTCGAGTACGTGCCCGGCCGGTAGGTCCGGGCCACGGAGCGACGGCGGTCAGCCCTCGTCGGGCGCGACGGCCGCGACGAGGGCCAGGTCACCGGCGCGCACGGATTTCGGTTCGAACTTACGGACCGCGGCCGCCATCTTTCCGAGCGCGTCGGCCATGCTCATCGGCGGCGGTGCGCCTCGCTTCTGCGGGATCCACCGGACGGGGTTGCAGCGCGCGACCACGACGGCCCGGAGATACGGGCTCTTGAAGCCCATCTCCTGCAGCTTCTTGATGTGCGCGGCGACCCGGTCGTCGATGTCGAGCAGGCGCTGGCCCCATTGATCGCGCTGCCGGAGCGCGGTGGGCAGCGCCGAGTCGAGGAAGACGTCCACTCGGCGCAGGAGCGACTGGTACGAGGATCCGGCGAAGCGCGAACGTTTGTCGTAGGCGGCGCCGAGGGTGAGGAGCATCGGCGCCTCGAAGGCGACCGCGTGATCGGCCTCCTTCGATCGCGGCTGCTCCTTCGCGAGCGAGCGGGCCATCCGGATGACCTCGAGGCTGCGGTCGCGGAGGTTGTGCGCCTTCTCCGTGTTCAGCGGCAGGATGCGATACGCGACCTGCGGATCGGCCACGACCAGGGCGCTGACCGCGCGGAGGCCGAGCTTCTTCGCCGCCGCGAGCCGGTGCCGGCCGTTCGGCGAGGTGAAGCCGCCGTCGGACGGGATCGCGATGATCGGGTCGAGGAACGCGCCGACGGCGCCGATCGCCTCGGAGAGCTTGTCCGCGTGGGTGCGCGAGAGGTCCCGCTGGAAGGGCGTGGCCTCGACGACCCGAAGCGGCAGGCTCGCGAACACCAGCGACGATCCGCCGTACGGATCGCGATACGCCGCGAGCGGCGCCCCGCCGCCGGCCGTGATGCGGGCCGCGAGCGGTGCGACGCTCGGGTCGCCGAGATCGATCCCGCTCTCGCTCGCCTCCGGTCCGCGCGGCGCCGCGGGGCCACGCTTGCGCGTCGTTTTGCGCGTGCCGGTGGTCGTCTTCCGGGTCGTCTTCTTCGCCGTCTTCGCGGGCATCCGCAGACGATACGTCGATAGAGTGAAGGCCGTGGCCGCGGCGTGGAGCCCGAGCGAGCGCTACCTGGAACGGAGCCGGCTCCGCCGCTTCGCGCTCGCCCACGGCGTCCGCGATCACGAGGCGCTCCTCCGCTGGGCCACGGACGATCTCGAGCGCTTCTGGCGGGCCGTCGACGCCGACCTCGGGCTCGTGTGGTCGAAGCGCTACGAGCGCGCGATGGACACGAACGCCGGCATTCCCTGGACGACGTGGTGGACCGGCGGCCGCATGAACCACGTGGCGACCGCGCTACGGCCCGATCGCGATCCTTCGCGCCTCGCGCTGGTCGCCGAGCGCGAGGACGGCACCGTGGAGCGCCGCACCTTCGGCGAGCTCGCCGCGGAGGTCGGCCGCTTCGCCGCCGGCCTGCGGGCGTCCGGCGTCGCCCGCGGCGATCGGGTCGCGATCTTCCTGCCCATCGGCATCGAGTGCGTCGTGGCCGTGCTCGCGACGGCGGCGATCGGTGCGATCTACACGCCGATCTTCTCGGGCTACGGGGCGGAGGCGATCGCCGGCCGCCTGCGCGACTGCGAGGCCTCGGTCCTGATCTGCGCCGACGGCTTCCATCGCCGTGGCGCGGTCGTCGCGATGAAGGAGACCGCCGATGCCGCGGCCGACGGCGTGCCATCGGTGCGGACGGTCATCGTGGCCGAGCGGCTCGGCCGCGGGTATCCGCGGCGCGCGCGCGACGTGACGTGGTCCGAGGTGATGCGCCGGGGTGCCCAGCCGGTCACCTGGGAGGATACGAGCGCCGAGGACCCGTTCATGATCATCTACACGAGCGGCACGACCGGCCGCCCGAAGGGCGCGGTGCACGTGCACGGCGGCTTCCCGGTGAAGGCGGCGCAGGACATGGCCCACTGCTTCGACGTGCAGGAAGGCGACGTCGTGTTCTGGTACACCGACATCGGCTGGATGATGGGCCCGTGGCTCATCGCCGGCGGCCTCATCCTCGGCGCGACCATCGTCCTCTACGACGGCACGCCGGACTTCCCCGACGAGTCACGCGTGTGGTCGATCGTCGAACGGCACCGCGTCACCCATCTCGGCATCTCGCCCACGGCGATCCGCGGCCTCATGCGCGCCGGTGAGGCGCCCGTCCGCAGACACGACCGCTCGAGCCTCTTCGTCCTCGGCAGCACCGGCGAGCCGTGGAATCCCGATCCGTGGTGGTGGTACCACCGCGTCGTCGGCGAGGAGCGCTGTCCGATCATCAACTACTCGGGCGGCACCGAGATCTCCGGCGGCATCGTCGGTTGCACGACGTGGGCGGACATCGAGCCCGGCTCGTTCCGCGGGCCGGTGCCGGGGATGGCCGCGGACGTCGTGGACGATGCCGGGCGCTCGGTCCGCGGGGTGGTCGGCGAGCTCGTCATCCGCGCGCCTTGGCCCGGGATGACCCGCGGCTTCTGGAAGGATCGCGACCGGTATTTGTCCACCTACTGGAGTCGTTTCCCCGATCTCTGGGTGCACGGTGACTGGGCGCGGATCGACGAGGCGGGGTTCTGGTTCATCGAGGGGCGCAGTGACGACACGCTGAAGATCGCCGGGAAGCGGGTCGGGCCGGCGGAGGTCGAATCGGCCGCCGTCGCGCATCCGTCCGTCGGCGAAGCGGCGGCGATCGGGGTCCCTGACGAGCTCAAGGGCGAGGCGATCGTCGTGTTCGCGGTGCCGAAGCGCGACGCCCTGACCGGCCCGGAGCTCGAGCGCGCCGTGGCGGACACGATCGCCGAGCAGCTCGGGAAGCCCCTCCGCCCGAAGGCGGTGCGGTTCATCGCCCAGCTCCCGAAGACCCGGAACGGCAAGATCCTGCGGCGGCTGATCCGCGGCGCCTACCTCGGACGCGCGGACCTCGGCGACACCTCGTCGCTCGAGGACCCGCGCGCGCTCGACGAGGTCCGCGCCGCGGCGGGGCGCTAGGTGGTCGTGCGGCCGGCGACCGCCCGGACCAGCGCGACGATGAGCGCCGCGATGAGGAACAGGAAGACGATCGACAGGAGTGCCGGCAGATCGACGACGACGCCGGGATTTGGCTGGGGCCAGATGCCCTGGAACGGCCGGACGAGCGGCTCGGTGAACGCGTAGATGCCGGCGACGAGCGGCTGATCCGGGTTCGCGGCCAGCAGCTTCAACACGAAGCGCGTCAGGAGGAGCACCTCGAACACGGTGAAGATGAGCGTGACGACACGCGTCACGGTCCACACCGTGTTGTAGGTCCCCGCGTTCACGTTCACCTGCTGGCCCGGCGGATAGGCGGGTCGTTCGGTGACGCGCTCGACGCGCTCCACGCGATCGTGATGCTGCGGTCGGTCGATGACCTCGGTGTCGGTGTCGGGTTCGTGTGTTGTGCTCATGCCGGACGAGCGAGCAGACACCGTGCCAAAGCGGATACTGTGCCGCCCGATGGGGTACCCGTTCGCGCATCGGCAACGGGTGCGGTTCGGAGAGACCGACCTGCAGGGGGTCGTCTACTACGCGAACTACCTGCTTTTCGCCGAGGTCGGTCGGATGGCGTATCTGCGTTCCCTGGGGGTCGACTACCGGCGGCTGCTCGACGACGGTCTCGATTTCACGATCGGCGAGGCGAGCGTGCGCTACCGCGCGCCGCTCCGGTTCGACGACGAGTTCGACATCCGGGTGCGGGTCGCGGACATCCGCCGCTCGTCCTGGGTGTTCGAGTACGCCTTCGATCGCGCGGACGGCCTCCACTGCGCGGAGGGGAGCACCCTGCAGGTGCTCCTCGATCGCGCGACGAACCGGCCGACCCGCATCTCGCCGCTCCTCCGCGACGCGCTCGAGCGCGCGAAGGCGGGCTGATGGACAGCGAGCTGCCGGAGGAGCTCCGGCTCCTGCAGCGCAGCGTGCGCGCTTTCGTCGAGGAGCACCTCCTGCCGCGGTCCGAAGCGATCGAGCGGGAGGATCGGATCCCGCGCGAGGTCATCGACTCGATGGCCGCCATGGGTCTGTTCGGGATCGGGTTCGGTGAGGATGTGGGCGGTCAGGGCTTCGGCAAGCTCGGGTACTGCGTCGCGGTCGAGCAGCTGGCGCGGGCCAATGCCTCGCTCTGGAACGTGGTCGGCGGATCGAGCGGCCTCTGCGCGACGGCGATCGATCTGGGCGGCTCCAGCGAGCTGCGGCGGCGCTACCTCCCGGATCTGCTCTCGGCCCGGCGGATCGGCGCGTACGGCCTGTCCGAGCCCGGCGCGGGCAGCGACGCGGGGGCCCTTCAGACGACCGCGCGCCGTGATGGCGATGCGTACGTGATCGATGGCGCGAAGACCTTCATCACGAACGCACCGATCGCCGACCTGTTCACGGTGTTCGCCAGCGTCGATCGTGACGCCGGGCCGAAGGGGATCACCGCGTTCGTCGTCGAGCGCGGGACCGACGGCCTCGAGGTCGGCCCCAACGACGAGAAGATGGGGCTGCACGGCTCGACGACCGCGCAGCTCTTCTTCCACGAGCTGCGCGTCTCCGCGACGCAACGCGTCGGCGAGGAGCGCGACGGGTTCAAGCTCGCGCTCCGCACGCTCGATCTCGGGCGGCTCGGGCTCGCCGCGCATGCGGTCGGCGCGTCGCAGCGGCTCCTCGAGGCGATGATCGCCCACGCGAGACAGCGGGTGCAGTTCGGGCGGCCGATCGCCGTGAATCAGGCCGTGCAGTGGATGCTCGCCGATGCGGCGACGGCGATCCACGCCGCGCGGCTCATGGTCTACGAGGCCGCGTGGCGGGTCGATCGAGGCGAGCGGGTCACCGACCGGGCGGCCATGACGAAGCTCTTCGCCACCGAGGCGCTCGGTCGCGTGGCCGACGCGGCGGTGCAGGTCCACGGCGGGATGGGGTACATGCGCGAGCTCTGGATCGAGCGGGCGTACCGCGACGCGCGGATCTACCGGATCTACGAGGGGACGAGCGAGATCCAGCGTCTGGTGATCGCCGGCGGGCTCCTGGAGGGCTAGCCGCGTGCACGCGGTGCGGACAACAGGCCTGCACCGCGCTGTGGATAACCGCCCGAATGGCGTGGATAAATGCGCCCTGGAAGGCCAAATGAGCCCTTTTCTGTGGAAAAACGTCCCGTGCTGAAAGCGTCCACGCCGGGCGGGCATTGGACGATCCGGCTCACCTGGCTGGTCGCGTTCGCGGCCCTGCTGACGGCCGCGGCGCTCCTCCTGCTCGGCTCTGACGCGGCGCTCGGCCTCGCGCTCACGGCGGCGATCGTGTTCGTGGTCGCCCTCGTCGCGTACCTGATCCGCCATCAGCGGTTCCTGTCCCGGCTCACCCGGGCGGAGGCGCTCGTCGCGGCGGACGATCTCGCCGCCGCGCGCTCGCTCGTCTCGCCGCTGATGGATCGCTTCCCGGGCATCGCCGCCGTGCAGCGTGTCGCCGGGCTCGTGCTCTATGCGAGCGGCGATCCGCTCTCGGCGGCATCGCTGCTCGAGCGCTCACGTGCCGTTGACGCGACCGCCATCGTCGCGCTCGTCGCGTCGTACGCGGCGCTGAACAAGGCCGGCGATGCGCGACGCGCGGCGGAGCGGAGCCCCGATCATCCCGACGTGAGGCTGGCCCTCGCGTGGGCCGAGCTCGTTGCGACCGGCGGCGACCGTGAGCGTGGCGCGGAGCTGGCCCACGCGCTCGGAAACGGCACGCCGTCCCGTGCCGCGATGGCCGGCACGCTCCGCGCGATCGCCGCCGCGCGTCGGGGCGACGCCGATGGCATGCAGGACGAGCTGCGCGCCGCGGAAGCGCGCCGCACGGCGCTGTCGCCGAGCGAGCGCGCGTTCATCGGCTATCTCGGGGGCATCGCGCTACGCGAGAGTGGCGCGCTCGACGACGCGCGTGCGACGTTCACCATCGCCATCGAGACGGCGCCGGACACCATCGGAGAGGCGCTCGCGCGTCGGGAGCGTGCTCACATCCCCGCGTCCTCGGCCTCGGTCCAGCCCTCGTCCGACTGAAGCGCATCCGCGTACGTATCGACGTCGAAGCCGAGGTCGTCGATCACCGCGACCAGGCCGTCGCGCTGGTCGGGCGGCGTCGTGCGGATCCAGCCGCGGATGACGTCGTCGGATGACACCTCATCCGCCTCGCGCGCCGCGGCGATGGACTCGCTCTCGTCCCGCACCGCGACCTCCGCGAGCTCGCGCACCGTCTCGGGCACCATGTCGGTCAGGGTGCGCAGCGTGCGATCCGCGGCCTCGGACCACGGCAGCGTGCCCTGCGGTCCGCTCACGCGAGCGCGTCGATGCGGGCCGCGCAGCGGCGAGCGTCCACGGCGCCGCAGTCTACGGTGACGCGCATCGCTCGCTACCATCGGTAAGTGACGCGACATCGCGAGGCCGCGCCGCTCGCCGTCTGGTCGGCGCTCGGCATCGTGTACGTCGTCTGGGGCTCCACGTATCTCGCGATCGCGATCACGGTCCAGACGCTGCCGCCCCTGCTCGCGGCCGGACTGCGCTTCTCCGTCGCGGCGATCCTCCTGTTGGCGTGGACGATCGCGCGTCATGGCGTCGCGGCCGCACGCCCGGGACGCGCAGAGCTGCGCGCCGCGGCGATCGTCGGGCTGCTGCTCTTCGTGGGTGGCAACGGGATGCTGCAGGTCGCCGAACGGACGGTGCCGTCCGGCCTCGCCGCGCTCATCGTGGCGTCGCTCCCGCTGTGGATCGTCGTCTTCCGCAGGGTCGTCGGAGAGCGCATCGAGCTGTCCACGGCGGTCGGTGTCGCGATCGGCTTCGCGGGTGTCGCGTTCCTCGTCTTCCCGCGCGGGACAGGTGCCGCGCTCGACGAGCTCGGGCTCGGGCTCACGGTCGCCGCGACGATCTCGTGGTCGCTCGGCACGTTCGTGTCGACACGGCTTCGGCTGCCGCGCGATACGGTGATGTCGACCGGCTATCAGCAGCTGATCGGTGGTGCGGGGCTGATCGCGGTCGGCCTGGCCTCGGGCGAGGCCGCCCGCTTCGATCCGGCGACCTTCTCGCTCCGATCGATCGTCGCGCTCGCGTACCTCATCGTGTTCGGATCGCTGATCGCGTTCACGGCCTTCGGCTGGGTGCTGCAGCACGCGCCGGTCTCGAAGGTCGCGACCTACGCGTACGTGAACCCGGTGATCGCCGTCGTCCTCGGCGCGGTCATCAACGCCGAAGCGATCACCCCCTCGATCCTCGTCGGCGCCGCGATCATCGTCGCCGCGGTCGCGTTCATCGTGAGCCGCGAGGGCGCGCGCCAGCGAGCGGGACGTGAGCGAGCGGCGCCCGCCGCCGGCGAGGCCGATTAGTGTCGCGTCTCGGAATTCGTGCCCAGCTCCATCGGCCCGGCACCGCCGATGCCTGTGTCGCCTTCGTCCGCGCGCTCGGTCATGCATCTGCGGTTGCACTCCCTCGCGTGCTCCTCGGCTCCTTGGCCTCGGCGGCCCGGGCCGCGGATCTGAACACGACTTCCGAGACGCGACACTCGTCGTCACGACGACCCCTGAGGTGTGGCCCGCGCCACGTTCGGTCGTGTGACGGCCCGATACGGTCGCTCGTGGAAACGGAAGAGAACGATGACCGCGATCGACGAGCCAGCCCCGAGCGATCCCGAGTTCGACCGCCACCTCGGCGGCGAGGTCGAGCTCTGGTTCGGCGAGCGCGTCGTCGACGCGGCGACCGCGCGCCGCATCCTCTCGCGCTACGGGCTCGGGATCCCCTCGACGATCGTCGATCCGACGACGCGAGGGCGGCTGTCGGGCATCGTCGGGATGCTCGGCGCGATCCTCACCGGGCTGGGCGTCCTGCTCTTCGTCGCTTCGAACTGGCAGGCCTTGGATCGTGTGACGAAGATCGGACTGCTCATCGGGGCGATCGTCCTCGCCCACGGCCTCGCCTTCCTCGCCCGCGCCCGTGGCCGGCGCCGGACGTCTGCGGCGCTCGTCTTCGTCGGCACGCTGGTCTACGCGGCGAGCGTCTTCCTCGTCGGCCAGATGTACCACCTCGTCATCGGCGATCCGTTGCTGCCTCTCCTCGTGGCGCTCGGTGGGCTGCCGGTCGCGCTCCTCGCCACCTCGCGCCCGTCATTCGCGGTCGTCCTCGCCGGGTTCGTGCTGGGCTACGGCGAGCTGCTGCAGCGCTGGGGCGCTTGGAACGGGCCGGATCCGCTCGTCCCCCTCGCCTTTCTCGGCTGGGGCGCGGCGACGCTGGCGGCGAGCGAAGCCGCGGAGATGACGGACTGGGCCCGCCCGTTCGCCATGATCACGCGGATCGCGGGCGCCGCGCTCATCTCGCTCGTGCTGTCCGCGCTCGGGTTCACCGCGATGTGGCGGACCTTCGGAGACGCGGCCCAGCGGGCCCGCGAGCCCGAGCTCGCCGTGACGCTCGTGATCGGCCTGGCGCTGGCCGCGGTCCTGGCCCTCGTGCCGGCGTGGCGCTCGGGGTGGCGCGCCGTGCCGCTCGGCGGCGCCCTCGCGACACTGGTGCTCCCCGGCCTGGTCGGCCTGCTCATCGGCGGTCGGCCCTTCGCCGCCGCGGAGCCGTACGCGATCGTGGCGAACGCGCTCATCGCCCTCACCGTCCTCTGGTGGGTGCTCGTCGGCCTCGCGACCGGCCGCGAATCGTTCGTGAACCTGGCGCTCGTGCTCTTCGGCGTCACGGCGTTCGCGCGCTACTTCGACTTCGCGTTCGCCCTGCTCGATCGCTCGTTCGTGTTCATCGGCGCCGGCGTGCTGCTCCTCGCCGGTGGCTACGCGCTCGAGCGGGTCCGGCGCAGGCTCCTGCTCGGTCCGGCCGGGGCGGAGGTGAGCCATGCGGGATAGGGGAGCCTGGCTGCTGGCCATCGCGGTGCTGGCGCAGGTCCTTGCGGTCGTCGCGTTCGCGGGCGTTCGCGAGGTCGCGCTCCACACCGGCCGCGAGATCGTGCTCAAGACGATCCCGGTCGATCCGCGCGATCTCTTCCGCGGCGACTACGTGGTCCTCCGATACGAGATCTCGGACCTCCCCAACTGCTACACATCGGGTGACATCTACGTGAAGCTCCGTCAGGACGGCGAGATCTGGCGGGCCGCGGGCTGGTCGACCGATCTCGCCGACGCGGCGTCCGACGGCTCGGTCGTCATGAAGGGCCGGATCACCCATAGCGCTCGGAGCAGATGCGAGGTCGCCTACGGGATCGAGAGCTACTTCACGCCCGAGGGTCAGGGCCGCGACATCGAACGGCTGCGCGGCGAGCTGAAGGTGCGTGTGGTCGTCGACGGCTTGGGCGCGGCGGCGATCAAGGGGCTCGTCCTTCCCTGACCGTCAGGGCAGGATCTTCGCGCCGAGCGTGCGCTCCAGCTCCCTGAGCGCGTCCTCGTGCGCCTCGGGGTCGAATGAGGTGACGCCGTCGCGCACCACCTCGACCGCGTAGCCGAGGTTCCGTGCGTCCGCCGCGGTGTAGAGGACGCAGATGTTCGTGCAGTCGCCGACCAGGCGGAGCGTATCGACGCCGCGCTCGCGCAGCGTGATGTCGAGGTCGGTCCCGAAGAAGCCCGAATAGCGCCGCTTCGGGATCACCACCTCGCCCGGTGCCGGCGCGAGCTCCGGGACGATCTCCGCGCCCTTGCTGCCGGCGATCGCGTGCGGCGGGAACTGCGCGAACTCCGCGTCGTTCGGGAGATGGTCGTCCTTCAGGTAGACGACCGGCTCGCCGTCGCGGCGGGCCCGGTCGAGCTCCCGCCGGATGATCGGGACGACGTCCGACATCGACGCGCCGCAGTAGAGGGCGCCGCCCTCGTGCACGAAGTCCTCGATCATGTCGATGACGACGAGGGCGCGCTTCATGTCGCCGAGTTTACGGACCCGCGCGGCTCGCCCGGCATACGATGGCGCGCGTGGCGCCGATGGATCCGAATGCCTTCGTCGACGAGCTCTGGGGCTACGCCCACGAGCTCGAGATGCGCGAGCACCCCTGGTTCAAGGGCATCGTCGAGCATCGCTGGACGCGCGAGCAGATCGTCCGGGGCGAGATGCAGCACTACCTCCGGGTCCGCTGCAACCCCATCTTCTTCGGCTACATCGTGACGAACGTCGTCGCGGAGACGAACAACGAGCTCATGCCGATCGTGATGGAGAACTTCATGGAGGAGCTCGGCGGCGAGCGGACGCACGTCGACATCATGCTGCAGATGCTCGAGGAGGCCGGTCTCTCGCGCGACGAGGTCGATCGGGCGGAGCCGGCGCCGGGCACGATGGCCGCGATCGAGATGATCATCGGCGGCTGCCAGCGCCGGTCGGCGCTCGAGGGCATCGCGCTGCTCAGCTTCGTCGAGGCGATGCACGGTGGCCCTGACGGCGCGGCGGCGCGCGTGTTCAAGGAGCTGACCGGCCACTACGGGTTCTCGCGGCGCGCGGCCGCGACCTACGAGCTGCATGCCGAGCAGGACACCGGGCACGGCGATCGCCAGATCGAGGCGATCCGCCGCTTCGCCCGCGACGAGGCGACCCAGACGAAGGTGCGGGCCGCGGTGAAGCTCGGGCTGAACGCGTTCAACTTCGAATGGGACGGCCACGTCCAGGCGATGACCGGGAAGCGCGAGTACTGGACCGGCCTCGCACCGCTGCGGATCGCCGCCCCCGCGTTCCGCCTGCCCTGATCAGACCGGCCAGGTCTTCGGTAGCGCCGCCCGCAGTTTCCGGTACTCGGGATCGTCCGCGTGCTTCGCCTTGATGTCGGCGAGCCGCCGCAGCAGCTCGTCGAGCTCCATGTCCAACGCGCTCGAGACCATGCCCGTGGTCTCCTCGAAGCCGCGGCTTCAGTTGCGGCGTCAGCCGCGCATGCGCTCGAGGACGTTGCGGTCATCCGCGTCCACTGAAGCCGACCTCCTGCACATCGATCCGCTCGGTCACCGGACGCGGCACGCCGTCGTCGCCGTCCCGCACCCGCAGCCTCGCGAGTATCCGCCACGTCGCGCCCTCGTGGTCGGCGGTCACGATGACGAAGGCGTTCTCGATCTCGCTCCCCGGCTGCGCGTCGCAGCGGATCTCGAGCGCGAGCTCGGTCGACGCGCCTTGGGCGAGGGCGACGGGCCAGTCGCGGTCGGCGGCGCGGAAGCGGCCGTGCGGCGCGCCGACCGTCGCGATCCGCAGCTCTGACGGTCCGTCGTTCGCCAGCCGCCACGACACTCGCCAGGTCGCATCGCCGGTCGCGCGCGCGGCGTGCAGGGGATCCAGCGTCACCCGCGGCGCACTCACCCCGGTGCCGGCAGCTCCGGATTCGCGGCGCCGAAGCCGAGCCGGGCCTCGCGATCCATCTGCGCTTTCTGCCACGCGAGGTCGATCGGCTCGCCGAACCGCTGCGGGTAGAGCGCGCGCCAGATCTGCTTGCGGATCACGAAG
>DASWCU010000057.1:0-14903 GCA_036389935.1 Candidatus Limnocylindria bacterium | reverse complement strand
ACTAGCCGCGATCAGCTGAACGCCGCCGCGAACGTCTGCGCGAGGACCCCGGGGAGTTGCGCCTCGGGGTCCTTCCGCGTGTCGTAGCCGCAGATCTCGATCCCGCGGAGATCGGCGATCTGGGCGAGCGAGCTCACGAGCTCGCCGAGCGCGCGGAGCGACGGCCCTCCTGGGACCGGGATCGGTACCGCGGGAAGCTCCCGCGGGTCCACGACGTCGAGGTCGACGTGCAACCAGACCGGCCGGCGGCGGACGGCGGCGAGGAGCGTCGGCGCGTCCAGCTCGTCGCGATCGAACGTCACCCGATGGACGCGCGAGTGCAGGAGATTGCTCGCCTCGCCCGGATCGAGCGCGCGCGCCCCCACGAGGAAGGTGTGCTCCTCCGGCATCCGCTTCACCCCCGGCCAGAGGAGCGGCGCGAGCTGCCGGCCGCAGACGTGCGCGAGGCACATCCCGCCGACGAAGTGCGAGGGCGTGGTCGCCAGGGTGTTGAAGTCGCCGTGCGCGTCGCAGTACACGAGCCGGAGCTCGGACTCCACCTCGAGCGCGCCCGGGATCGTCCCCGCGACGAGCGTGCACTCCCCGCCCAGGACGCCGCACATCGCGCCCGCCTCCAGGGACGCGCGGACCGCGTCGGCCAGCGTGCGGCAGGCTTCCCGGGCCGCGGTGAGCCACCGATCCCGCGGATTGAACGGCACCCGGATCCGCTTGGCCGGACGGACGCGCTCTGCGAAGACGCGACCAAGAGCGGAGGGTGCGGCCGTGACGCCGGCGTACCGCTGCTCGGTCACGATCCCCGCTTCGAGGAGATGGACCGGCCGCCTGGCCATGCGGCGCGAGTGTATGTGCGCCACTTCGGGCCGCGCGCGATGGCGTGCGGATCAGGACGCCGCGGCGCTCCGTTCGCCATCCGCGCCGCCGACGAAGTGCATCACGATCCGAGCGCCGACGACGGATGTGCGCACCTGATCCATCGAGGTGAACACCGCCTGAGCGAACAGCTGCCGGAAGCGCGGGCGACGCTCGCCCAGCACCGTCGCTCCACCGACGAGGAAGCGCTTCCGTCCGTAGCGATCCGAGAACGGTCCCGCGATCAGGGCGATCGCGACGCCGGGTATCGCGGAACGCGGGCGTGGAGAGCCCCGCGCCACCGACGGTGAGATCGAATTCCCGCGCGACCGCGCGTTACTTTTTGTTCCTGGCCATATGATCCGTTACCAAGCGCCGCCCGAACAAGAGCGCATGGTGCGGTGCCCCACGCACGCAGCGGTAACCGGGGAGGTGAACCGATGGCCGCAGTCGGCTGCCCATGCCGGACGTGTCGCGCGCGAGACGTCCTCGACCGCGTCGGCGACAAATGGTCGGTGGACGTCATCGAGCTGCTCGGCGCCGATACGCGGCGCTTCACCGAGCTGGTGCGTGGCATCCACGGCATCAGCCAGCGGATGCTCACCGTGACGCTGCGTGGACTCGAGCGCGACGGGATCGTGACGCGGACGGTCCATGCGGCGGTCCCGCCGCGGGTCGACTACGCGTTGACGCCGATGGGCCGAACCCTCCTCGACACCATCCGCGAGCTGAAAGCCTGGGCGCACGGGCATTCGGCCGAGATCGATGCCGCGCGCCTCCGCTACGACGAACAGCGCTCCAACGAGTCCCCGGTGCAAGACGCGTCAGGCGACCGTGGACCAGCCACAGGCGGCCTTCCGGCGGGCTTCGGCGAGCTGATCGGCAGGGAGCGGCCGGTGCCGGCCTGAATACCCGGCGCCCGGCAAGGTGATCGCTACGTGCCGATCACTGCTTCACCAGCCCGGTCTCGATGAGCCCGAGGCAGATGATCGCGATCGCCGCGAGCGGGACGCGGCCGAAGCGGCCGCCGAAGAGCATCAGGATGCCGCAGATGAGCGCGATGAGCGCGAGGATGGTGGTGATGGTCAGGGTCAGGTTCATCGTCCCTCCGTGCGCCGGTGTGCCCAGCCACCGTGCAAGCGGCGTGCTCGATAGCGATCAGGCCACCGCGGCGGTCTCCAGCAGGCGATCGACCGCGGCAAGGCCGCCGCGCAGCGTGTCAGGACTGACCCCGAAGCCGATGCGCAGGTGGCGGTCGGTCAGGAAGTGCGCGCCGGGAACGATCATCGTCCCGCACTCGCGGATCAGCCGATCGACGAAGGCGCTCGACTCGAAGCGATACGTGTAGCGGAAGAAGCAGATCGCGCCGGCGACGGGCGCCGTCCACGCGAGCGCATCGCGCTTCGCGCGGGCCCACGTCTCCAGGAGCGGCCAGCGCTCGTTGAGCAGGCGCCGCGTCCGCTCGATCAGGCGCGAGCGGTGGGCGAGCGCGGTCTCGGCGAGGAGCTCCGAGAGCGTCGCGGGCGCGATGGTCGTGTAGTCCTTCATCGCCCATGCCGCCGCGATGCGGTCGGCCGGCGCGACGAGCCACCCGATGCGCAGGCCCGGCAGGCCATAGGCCTTCGAGAGCCCTCCGGTCACGATGACCCGATCCGTCGCGCCCCAGAAGGTCGCCGTCTCGGGCCCGACCCGCTCGGCCCCGCGGTAGGCCTCATCCGCCAGGAGCCACGCGCCATGGCGCTCGGCCGCGCGTGCGACCTCGCGCGCGTCCGCCGCGTCGAGCACCTGACCGGTCGGGTTGTTCGGGTTGCAGATGCAGACGAGCTTCGTCCGGTCGGTGATCGCGGACCGCAGCGCGTTCAGGTCGATGCGCCAGCCGTCGGCCTCGCGCAGCCACACCTCGCGGACGGTCGCCCCGAGTCCGCGCGCCATGCCGTGGACCTGCATGTAGTTGGGGAGCACGACGACGACCTCGTCGCCCGGTCCGACGAGCGTCGCGAGGACGAGGAAGTTCGCCTCGCTGGTCCCGGTCGTGATGAGCACGTGCTCGGCCGACGCGCCGGGATGGAACGCGGCGACGAGCGCTCGCGTCGCCTCCCGCCCGGTGCCCTCCGCGTAACCGAGGCGGGCCCGCTCGAGCGCCCCGAGATCGGTGGTCAGCTCGCCCAGGGTGAGCGGCTCGACGCCGGACTCCGAGAGATCGAAGCGGACGCGGTGCTCCCAGGTCGACTGCATCCGCTCCATCGCGAACTCCGGGAAGCGCACCCCCGCTATGGTCGCACCGGCGCCGTTCCCGCAACGCGAGCGTGGATGTCGAGGAGGTCCGCGAGGACCGCGTAGGCGGTCTGCTCCACGTGCGGCTCGTGGAGCTGCACGGCGAGGCGGCCGGCGAGGTCCGTGTCGAGGACGAGGCCCATCGAGAAGCCGTCGACCGCGAACAGGGCATCGAGCGGGTCCAGCCGTCGCGGGCCGAACGAAGCGTGCACGCCGCCGCCCTCGCGCGTGATCTCGATCAACGGGCGGATCCGGGCGCCGTGCGCGACCGCCTCGCGGGCTCGGGTCGCCACGTGCTCGTCGATCGCCTCGCGCTCCACGTCGCCGGGACGGAGCTCGGCCCCCATGAGGGCGTTGGCGAGGATCGTCGCTTTCGCGGCGGCATCCCATCCCTCGAGGTCGGCGCTCGGGTCGGCCTCGGCGATGCCGAGGCGCTGCGCCTCGGCGAGCGCGTCCGCGAACGGAACGTCACGGGCCGCCGCCGACAGGATGTGGTTCGTCGTGCTGGAGACGACGCCCCGGATCGCGCGGATCTCGGCGAGCGGCAGCGCGGCGCGGACGAGATCGAACACCGGCAGACAGTCGGCGACGGTCGCCTCGTAGCGCAACAGCACGCCGTGCCGGTGCGCGAGCGCCTCGAGCTCCCGATGCGCAAGCGCGATCGGGCCCTTGTTCGACGTGACGACGTGCCTCCCGCTGCGCAGCGCCGATCGCAGGTACGAGAGCGCGGGCTCGCCGGTGCGCACCTCGAGCGAGGTCAGCTCGACGATCACGTCCGCCGGCAGATCCTCGATCCGCCAGGGCCGGTCGGACGCGGCCCGCCCCGCGCTGAGCGCGTGTTCGAGGTCGAGGCCGGCGGAGTCGATCGTCGTGCCGTGCCCACGCGTCGCGATCGCGGTGACCTCGAACGGGAGGCGGCGCCGCTCCGCGAGCAGGAGCGTCGCCAGGGCGCGGCCGACGTGGCCGAAGCCGATGAGCGCGAGGCGCACGTGCCGCACGGTATCCTGAAGCGCAGAAGACGCGAGCTCGAGGCCCCACCCGTGTGAACGGGTGCGGGCCGATCGGCGTCTTACCCCATATGAGGTCCCGGCCATCAAACGGTACGGAGGAACATGCGCAGGCTGTTCGGCGGCGGCGCGCCGCGAGCCGACAAGATCGTCGTCGGGCTCGGCAATCCCGGCGACGGCTATGCGGCCACACGGCACAACGTCGGCTTCGCGGTCGCGAACCGGCTGGCGAAGCGCGCCCGGCTGGAGTTCGCGACGAAGGCGGCCGACTCGCGTATCGCCGAGGGCAGCGTCGGCGGCGTCCGGCTGGCCATCGCGCGACCGCAGACGTTCATGAACGACAGCGGTCGCGCCGTCCGCAAGCTGCTCGATCGCTACCGGCTCGAGCCCGCGGATCTGTTCGTCATCTATGACGACATCGACCTCCCCCTGGGCAAGCTGCGGTTGCGCATCGCCGGCGGGCCGGGCACGCACAACGGCATGCGCTCGATCGTCGGCGCGGTCGGCGACGGCTTCCCGCGCCTGCGCGTCGGTGTCGCACCGGTCGATGCGCGGACGGAGCTGCCGGATCTCGCGGGCTATGTCCTGACCCCGTTCACGGCCGACGAGCGCGGGCTCGTCGAGCGGACCGTCGATCGCGCCGCGGAGGCCGCGGAGCTCGCCGTGCGCGACATGCCGCGCGCCATGAACGTGTTCAATGGCTGAGGTCGCTCCAGCGCGGGTGACCGAAGCCCGGCTCGGCGGGCTCCTCGCGCTCGCGACCGAGAGCGCCGCGTACCGCGAGCTCGAGGACCGCGTCTCGAGCCGCGGCCCGCTGGGTGTCGCCGACGCGACCGCGGGCGCGCGGGTCTTCGCATGGGCGGCGCTCGTCGCCCTGGCGCGGCGCACCGTTCTCGTCGTCGCGCCGAGCGAGGACCGGGCGCGACGCTGGCGGGCCGAGCTCAGCGGATGGCTCGGCGAGGACCGGGTCCTCGCGTTCCCCGAGCGTGAGGCGATGCCGTACGAGGCGTCGGCGCCGTCGGCCAGCGCGGTCCACCAACGCCTGCTCGCGCTGTGGCGCCTCCGCGACGAGGAGCCGGTCGCGGTGATCGCCTCGCTGCGCGCGCTCATGGAATGGACGATCGCGCCACGCATCCTCGCCGAGCGCGGACGCGCGATCCGGATCGGCACCCGGCTCCCATGGCGGGAGACGGCGGCGTGGCTCCTGTCGCTCGGCTACGAGCCGGTGCCGGAGGTCAGCGAGCCCGGCACGTTCTCGCGCCGGGGCGGGATCATCGACGTGTACCCGGCGTCCGCGACCGAGCCGGCCCGGGTCGAGCTCTTCGGCGACGACGTCGAATCGATCCGCGCGTTCGATCCGGTGACCCAGCGGTCGCAGGCCCCGCTGGATGATCTCGTCGTCCTTCCGGCGCGTGAGATCTCGGTCGAGCACGGTCCGGCGCTCGCCGACCGCCTCGCCGCCGCGGGCTGGGACGCCCTCGGCGACGAGCTCGCGGCCTACGCCGAGCTCCTCGAGGGCCTGCGCCAGGGCCGCTACGTCGCGGGCGTCGACGCGTTCGCGCCCGTCCTCGACGCCGACGCATCGCTCCTGGCGCATCTGCCGCCGGAACGCTCCACCGTCGTGTTCGAGGATTCGGTCGAGCTCGCCCTCGCGTGGGACGCCTACGAGGCGCAGGCCGACGAGCGGCGCGAAGAGCTCCGCGCCGAGGGCCTGCCGGCGAGCGCCTTCCCGGCACCGTACGTCCCGCGCACGCAGCTCGAGCGGGAGTCGACCGAGATCGGAGCGGTCCGGGTCGGCCCGGCCACGGGTGCGCTGCGCCTCGGCTGGGGCGGTGCGCCCAGCTACGCCGGGCGGCTCGATGCGTTCCTGACGGAGATCGCGGCGCACGGGGAGGGCACGCGGGCGGTCGCGACGCCGCAGGCCGCCCGCCTCGCCGAGCTGCTCGCCGAGCGCGACGTGACCGCGACGCCGCGCGACGCGCTCGCCGAGCCGCCAGCGAGGGGCGCGCTCGTCCTGCTGCACGTCCCGCTCGCGGAAGGGTTCGCGATCCCGGAGCTCGGGCTCCGCGTCTTCACCGACGCGGAGGTGTTCGGATTCCGCAAGCCGCGGCACCCCGAACGGCGTCGCCGCCGCGTCGCCATCGGCTCGTTCCTGCAGGACCTCAAGCCCGGCGACAACGTCGTGCACGAGGACTCCGGCATCGCCCGGTTCGAGGGCTTCGCCACGCGAGCCGTGCTCGGGGTCGAGCGCGAGTACCTGATCCTCACGTTCGCGGACGGGACCCGCTGGCTGCCGACCGACCGGATCGACAAGATCACGCGGTACGTCGGCGGCACCGCGCCGGCGCTCTCGGTGATGGGCGGACGCGACTGGGTCAAGACGAAACGGAAGGCGAAGAAGGCCGCCGAGGAGATCGCCCGCGAGCTCCTGCGGCTGTACGCGGCGCGCGAGGCCACGCCCGGACACGCGTTCGGCAGGGACACCCCGTGGCAGATCGAGATGGAGAACGCCTTCCCATTCACCGAGACCCCCGATCAGATCGTCGCGATCGACGAGACGAAGAAGGACATGGAGCGGGCCCGGCCGATGGACCGGCTGATCGTCGGCGACGTCGGCTACGGGAAGACCGAGGTCGCGCTGCGGGCGGCGTTCAAGGCCGTGACGGACGGCAAGCAGGTCGCGATCCTCGTCCCCACGACCGTCCTGGCGCAGCAGCACTACGAGACGTTCAGCGAGCGCCTCGCCACGTTCCCGGTGAAGGTCGCGATGCTGTCGCGCTTCCGCTCCCCGGCGGAGCAGCGCGAGATCGTCGAGCGCATGCGGACCGGGGACGCCGACATCGTCGTCGGGACGCACCGTGTCCTGCAGAAGGACGTGAGCTTCCGCGATCTCGGGCTCGTCGTCATCGACGAGGAGCATCGGTTCGGCGTCCGTCACAAGGAGCGGCTGAAGGCGCTGCGCACGGAGGTGGACGTGCTCTCCATGACCGCGACGCCGATCCCGCGCACGTTGCACATGGCGCTCTCGGGGGTGCGCGACATCAGCGTCATCGAGACCCCGCCGGAGGATCGGCAGCCCATCGAGACGCACGTCGTCGAACGGGCCGACGACGTGATCCGCGAGGCGATCCTGCGCGAGCTCGATCGCGGCGGGCAGGTCTACTACGTGCACAACCGGGTCATCGGGATCGAGCAGGAGACGGAGCGCCTGCGACGCCTGGTGCCGCAGGCCCGATTCATCGTCGGCCATGGGCAGATGGACGAGCGCCGGCTCGAGCGCGTGATGGTCGATTTCGCCGACGCCGACCACGACGTGCTCGTCTGCACGACGATCATCGAGTCGGGCCTCGACATCCCGAACGTCAACACGATCGTCATCGACCGGGCCGGGACGCTCGGGCTCGCGCAGCTCTACCAGCTTCGGGGCCGCGTCGGCCGCTCGGCGGAGAAGGCCTACGCGTACCTCCTCTACAACAGGGAGGCGAGCCTCTCGGAGCAGGCCCGGGCGCGGCTGCAGGCGGTCTTCGAGGCGAGCGAGCTCGGCGCCGGCTTCAAGATCGCGATGCACGACCTCGAGATCCGCGGCGCCGGGAACATCCTCGGCGCCGAACAGCACGGGCACGTCGCCGCGGTGGGATTCGAGCTCTACGCCCAGCTGCTCGAGGAGGCGGTCAACGAGCAGCGCGGTCTCCGCCCGCACGAGCCGCCGCCGTCCGAGGTCGTGGTCGACCTCTCGCTCTCGACCGCGATCCCCGACGACTACATCCCGGCGCGGGCGCGCAAGCTCGAGACGTACCGGCGGATCGCCGAGCTGCGCTCGCTCGACGAGCTCGCGGCGCTGCGCGAGGAGCTCGCCGACCGGTACGGCGCGCCGCCCGAGCCCATGCGCAACCTGCTCTACGGCGTCGAGGTGAAGCTGCGCGCGGCGCGCGCCGGCGCGAGCGAGGTGCGCGTCCGCGGCCCCGAGCTGCGGCTCGTGATGGCCCGCGACATCAGCGAGCCCCAGCGCCGCGCGCTGCTCGGCGTGTTCCCGCGGGCCCAGACCGGCCAGCGGCAGGTCCGCGCGTCGATCGTCGAGGCCCGCGGCGACTGGCGCGACGTGCTCACCCGGCTGCTCGACCGCGTCGCCGAGGCGGCCTGATGAGGCTGGGCATCGACCTGGACGACGTCATCGCCGAATGCGCGGTGCCGTACCTCAAGGCGTTCGCCGAACGCTTCCGGCTCGACCTGTCCGACGAGGACCTCGGCTGGCACACGCTCTCGAAGATCGAGCACGTGAGCCTGGAGGAAAAGGACCGCTTCCGCATCGAGCTGTACGACGGGCCGTTCTTCAGCGAGCTGGAGCCGTACGCCGATTGTCCCGCCGTCCTCGACCGACTCGTCGCCGCCGGCCACGAGCTGTACTTCGTCACCGCCCGTGCCGAGCGACGGCGGGTCGTGACCGAGACATGGCTTCGCGAGAAGGACCTGCTCCGGCACGCGAAGGCGGTGCATCTCAAGCCCCACGGGGATTTCGACCCGGGCGCGCCCCGCGGCCGCTACGACGCGTGGAGCTCCGCCCGGTACAAGGTGCGCGTCGCGACCGAGCTCGGGCTCGACGCGTTCTGCGAGGACGATGAGCTGATCTCGAAGGCGCTGGCCGAGGCCGGCATCCCGGTGTGGCTGTTCGATCGCGTGTGGAACCGCGACGTCGATGGCCCCAACATCACCCGCGTCGGCGGCTGGACGGAGCTCGCCGAGAAGCTCGGGGTATGACGCCTGTCACGACGCTCTACTTCGTCCGCCACGGCGAGAGCGAGGCGAACGCGAAGCGGATCTTCGCCGGCCAGACCGACAGCCCGCTCACCGAGAGAGGCCGGGCCCAGGCGAAGCTCGTCGCGGCGACGCTCCGGCCCATCCACTTCGATCGCATCGTCGCGAGCACCCTGTCTCGCACGACGGACACCGCCGCGGAGGTCGCGGTGGGGCGCGACGTCGGGGTCGAGACCTTCGCCGACCTCAACGAGATCGACCTGGGCATCGTCGCGGGGCTGCCGTGGGACGAGGCGCGCGGCCTGCCGAACTACCACGACGGATTCGTGCAGTGGCCGGGCGGCGAATCGCTCGATCAGGTCGTCACACGGGCGATGGGGGTCATCGATCGGCTCGTGAGCGAGAGCCCGGGGAAGCGGATCTGCGTCATCGGCCACGGCGGCGTGACGCGCATCCTCGTGAGCGGCTTCCTCGGCGTGCTCCCGAAGCTCATCCGCACGACGGCCCAGAACACGAACATCACGATCGTGACCCACGAGCCGGGCAAGGGGTACATGGTGCAGGAGATGTTCCAGGACACGCACCTCGTCTCGTGATCGCCTTCCGCTAGAGTTCGCCTCGCGATGACCACCGCAGCCGCCGATCTCGCCGCGCGGATCCGCGACATCCCCGACTTCCCGAAGCCCGGCATCCTGTTCAAGGACATCACCACGCTGCTCAAGGACGGCCCCTCGTTCAAGGCCGCCATCGACGGATTGCTCGAGAAGGTGCGCACGAAGCACGTCGACGTGGTGGTCGGCATGGAATCGCGCGGCTTCATCCTCGCCGCGCCGATCGCCTACGAACTGGGGGTCGGCTTCGTACCGGTCCGCAAGCTGGGCAAGCTCCCGGCCGACGTCGTGAGCGTCGAGTACGACCTCGAGTACGGGTCGGCCACTCTCGAGATGCACAAGGACGCGATCGCCCCCGGCGCGCGCGTGCTCATCGTGGACGACCTCCTCGCGACGGGCGGCACGGTCGCCGGCACGATCGAGCTCGTCGAGAAGCTCAAGGGCGAGATCGTGGGCCTCGCGTTCCTCATCGAGCTGACCGCGCTTCGCGGCCGGGACCGGCTGCAGGGCCACGACATCACCACGCTGGTCTCGTTCTGAGCGAAGCCCGCCGCGGCCGTACGACGGAGTACACTCGGGTCTCACAAGCGCTACCGGCGGAGGCCCGCTAGGTCGTAGCCCTCGAATGGAGGAGAGATGACCGCGGCGCCGCTCCTGCCCGAGATCCGCATCGACGCCAAGGCCCCGGCCGACGAGGTCCGCGCGTTCTTCGAGCGCGATCGCCTGCTCGCCGCGTACGCGCTGGCCGACCTCGACCCGGAGAACGTCGACGAGTCGCGCTGGTGGGTCGCGCGACGGGCCGAGGAGGTCGTCGCCGCGGCCCTGCTGGTGGAGGTCCTTCCGTTCCGACCGTGCTTCGCGACCGGCGACACCGAGTCGCTGACCGAGCTGTTCCGTGGGGGCATCACCGAGCCGCGGCTCATCCTCGCCATCCCACCTTCAGGGCGGCCCTCGGTCGAGGCCGCGTATCGCTTCGAGCGCGTCGACACGATGCTTCGGATGGTCGTCGACCTCGGCACCTTCCGGCCGAGCGTCCGCCACCGCGTGGTCCGGCTCGGGCCGGACGACCTCGAGGATGTGATCGACCTTTATGGCCGCGCGTCGCGCTCGTACTTCACGCCCGCCCGCCTCGGCCGCGAGCTCTATTTCGGCGTGTACGCCGGGACGCAGCTCGTCGCCGCGGCGGGGACCCATGTGCGCTCGCGCGCCGCCGGGATCGCGGCCGTCGGCAACGTCCTCACCCGCATGGCCTACCGGGGCATGGGCATGGCGACGTCGGTGACCGCAGCGGTCACCGAGGCGGCGCTCGAGGAGCATCGCGACGTCGTCCTGAACGTCCGGCGGGAGAACGCGCCCGCGATCGCGGTGTACCGGCGCCTCGGCTACGCCGTGCACGCGACGTTCGTCGAGGGGCCGGCCGTGCGGCGCGCCGTCTGGCAGCGACTCACCAAGAACCTGTTCGGGAGGCCGTCATGACCGTCGCGAACATCGCCCACGACGTCGCGGATCTCTCCCTCGCCGACGCCGGCGCGCGCCGGACCGCCTGGGCCGGCCGGGAGATGCCGGTGCTCGCGACGATCCGCGAGCGCGTCTCGAAGGAGCGGCCGTTCGCGGGGCTGCGGATCGGGGCCTGCCTGCACGTGACGACCGAGACCGCCAACCTCGCGATCACGCTTCGCGACGCCGGCGCGTCGGTGGCGCTCTGCGCCTCGAACCCGCTCTCGACCCAGGACGACGCGGCCGCGTCCCTCGTGGTCAATGAAGGGATCGCCGTGTTCGCCCGCAAGGGCGAGGATCGCGACACCTACTACCGGCACATCGAGGCGGTGCTCGAGACCCGGCCTGAGATCACCATGGACGACGGGGCGGATGTCGTCACCCTCCTCCACACGACCCGTCGGGAGCTGCTCGGCGGGGTCCGCGGCGGGACCGAGGAGACGACCACGGGCGTGATCCGCCTTCAGGCAATGGCCGCCGAAGGCGTCCTGGCCTATCCGATCATCGCGGTGAACGAGGCGCGCACGAAGCACATGTTCGACAACCAGTACGGCACCGGCCAGTCCGCCGTCGACGGCCTGCTCCGCGCGACGAACGTCCTCATCGCCGGCAAGACGGCGGTGGTCTGCGGCTACGGCTGGGTCGGCAGGGGGGTCGCCTCGCGGCTCCGGGGCATGGGCGCGATCGTCGTGATCGTCGAGGTCGATCCGCTGCGCGGGCTCGAGGCGGCGATGGACGGCTACCAGGTGATGCCGATCGCGGAGGCCGCGCGGCGGGGGGACATCTTCCTCACCACCACCGGCAATCTCAACGTCATCGGGGCGAAGCACTTCCCGCTGCTCAAGGACGGCGCGATCCTCGCCAACGCCGGCCACTTCAATGACGAGATCGAGATCCCCGCCCTGGAGCGAATGGCCCGCGGGAAGCGGACCATCCGACCGTTCGTCGAGGAGTACGCGCTCGACGGCAAGAACGTCTTCCTGCTCGCCGAGGGGCGCCTCCTCAATCACGCCGCGGCGGAGGCGAACCCGGCGGCGGTGATGGACATGTCGTTCTCCAACCAGGTGCTCGCGATCGAGCATCTCCTCCGGCACGCCGCCGAGCTCGAGCCACGCGTGTATCCGGTCCCGCCCGAGCTCGACGCCCAGATCGCGAAGCTGAAGCTCGAGGCGATGGGCATGAAGATCGACACGATGACCGACGAGCAGCGCGCCTACGCGAGCTCGTGGAAGGCGGGGACCTGACAATGAAGCGCGAGCGAGGGCCGGCTCTGCCGGACCGAACGAGCCCATACCGCCGGGGCGCCTCTCCCGGCGAAGCCGGAGATTGAGATGGAATCTTTCATGACCGCCGAGCGGTCGCTGTTCTCGAGCGAGTCGGTGGCCGAGGGCCACCCCGACAAGCTCTGCGATCAGGTCAGCGACGCGATGCTCGACGCGATCCTGACCCAGGACCCGAACGCCCGCGTCGCGTGCGAGACCGCGACGACGACCGGGACCGTGCTCGTGTGCGGCGAGGTCACCACGTCCGCGTACGTCGATGTGCCTCGCCTCGTCCGCAGCGTGGTGAAGGACATCGGCTACACGAACGCCGACTACGGCTTCGACTACCAGACCTGCGGCGTCCTCACAGCGATCAAGGAGCAATCACCGGACATCGCCCGCGGGGTCGACGAGTCGCAGGATCCGACCGAGGGCAAGGACCCGCACGAGCTCGGCGCCGGCGACCAGGGGATGATGTTCGGCTTCGCCGTCGGCGAGACGCCCGAGCTCATGCCGCTCCCGATCACGCTCGCCCACCGTCTCGTGCGCGAGCTCGCGCAGGCGCGCAAGAGCGGGATCCTGCCGTACCTCCGGCCCGACGGGAAGAGTCAGGTCACCGTCGAGTACTCGCGCGGCGTGCCGAAGCGCGTCCACACGGTCGTCGTCGCCGCGCAGCACGACCCCGGGATCAGCCAGGGAAAGCTGCGCGCGGACATCGTCGACACGGTCGTCCGGCGCGCGATCCCGGAGGAGCTGCTCGACGCGAAGACCCGCTATCTCGTGAACATGACCGGCCTGTTCGTCATCGGCGGGCCGATGGGGGATGCGGGTCTCACCGGGCGCAAGATCATCGTCGACACGTACGGTGGCTACGCGCGGCACGGTGGCGGCGCGTTCTCGGGCAAGGATCCGACGAAGGTCGACCGCTCGGGCGCCTACGCGGCCCGGCACGTGGCGAAGAACATCGTCGCGGCAGGGCTGGCCGAGCGCTGCGAGCTGCAGCTCGCGTACGTCATCGGGATCGCCCGGCCGGTGTCGCTGAACGTCGAGACGTTCGGAACGGCGAAGGTGAGCGACGAGACGATCCGAGCGCTCATCGAGGAGCACGTCGACCTGCGCCCGTCGGCCATCATCCGCCGCTTCCAGCTGGCCCGGCCGATCTACCGCCAGACCGCGGTATACGGACACTTCGGGCGGCCCGACCTCGACCTGCCCTGGGAGCGGACCGATCTCGCCGATACGTTCGCCCGGGCCCTCGGGAGCCGCGCCGCGACGGCCTGACCGGTCGACCAACCGACCTACTGCTCCGTGGTCCACCGCTTGCAGGAGGGAGCGACGACATCGCTGCCAGGAGGGAATGGCATGGCACGTGACGTCCTCGTACGTCCCGCGGGCACATCGTGGGGCCCGATCTTCGGTGGCTGGCTCGCGGCCGTCGGGGTCGCGGCGATCCTCACGCCGCTCCTCATACCGCTCCTCGCGAACACCTCGGACGGGGGCTCGTACGCCTCGACCGTCCCGATCCTGCTCGCCGTCGCGCTCTCGTACCTGATCGGCGGCCACGTCGCGGCGCGGGCGGCCGGCTACCGCCCGAGCTGGCACGGGCTGATGACCGCGGTCTTCGGCCTGTTCGTGCTGCTCGCGCTGATCGTCGTCGGCGTCGCGCTCAGCTCGGGCGCGCTCGGCACGACCGGGACGATGATCGAGGTGCTCCCGGCGATCCTCGGGATCACGCTCTACCGCACCGCCGAGACGTTCGCGTTCGGCGGCGCGCTGAGCTTCCTCATCGCGATCTTCGCCGGCTGGCTCGGTGGATTGCTGGCACCGATCCGCCACACCGCGGTGGTCGAGCCGGCCGCCCCGAGCGCGGCCGTCGGGACTCCGCCCGCACGCGGCCCGATGGTCGAGCGCCGCGACACCACCGTGCGCCGCGAGGCCGAGCCCGTACGCCGCGAGCCCGAGCCGACGCGCGGCGAGCGGGAGCGCGCTCCCGCTCGTCAGGAGCCCCGCCGGCGGTTCGGTCTCTTCCCCGTCGCCGCCCGCAAAGGCGGCGAACGCGTCGCAGAGCCGCCGCCCGCGTCGCGCGCCGGTGAAGCGCCTCGCGCCGAGCGCGACGATGACGAAGCGCGCAACGAGCGCATCGAGGAACGGGAGCGCGTAGAGCGCCGCTGAACGTCGGCGTTTTACCGAACGTTGACCACCGCTCGTGACCGGCGACAACTAGAGTCGCCGGCCACGATGCGCTTGGTCGCGTCGCGGAGGTTCGCCGGATGTCCGCACGCCGTGCGTTCGTACTCCTCAGCGCGCTCGCCTTCACCGGCGTGAAGGCCGGAGCGCACACCTTCTACGCGCGCGAGATCCTCGCGGGAGTCGTCTATCCGGCGGTGTCGATCCGAGTGAACTAAGCCGCCCTTCCGACCGGCGGAAGCCCTGAACCGCGGTGCGGGAGCGGACGTATCCTCCTGCAGACCGCCGCCCGGCTCGCGAGCCGGAGCGGCCCGCTGGGGGTGTTCGCCATGGGTCGCCCGCCACGTTCGGCACCGCGGATCCTCGCCATCGTCGCGGCATTCGCGGTCCTTCTCGGTGCGTGTACCGGCGGGACGCAGGGGGGGCCGAGCGCGACCGGCGGCACGAGCGCGGCAGGGAAGCCG
>DASWCU010000056.1:0-57701 GCA_036389935.1 Candidatus Limnocylindria bacterium | reverse complement strand
GCCCCCGCCACGCGGGCCCTTCGTCAATCGCGGCGGGCTAACGGCGAGGACGCGGTCGAAGATCGACCACGACGCCGCCACCAGCGCGGCGAGCCGCTCGCCCTCCGCCCGCGTCACCGGCCGCCGGTCGCGCGCCGCGATCGCGCCCGGCGCGCCGAAGTCGGTGCTCGCCGACCCGTCGAGGCGTTCGACGACGCGGAACGTCGTCCGCCCGGCGGTCGGAAACCGCACCCCGGCGGACGCCGCGACCGCCGCGTAGCGCGGCGCCGCCGCCGCAAGCGCCTGGAGCGACCGCTCTTCGTCGGCTCCCGCGCGGCACCAGCCCGGCCAGTTCAGCGCGCACGCGAACACGCGACGAGTGCCGGACTCGAGATAGATGTCGACAGCCGCGGTCGTCAGCCCACGCTCACGACGCGCTCGAGGGCACGATCAGAGGCCCCACGACGTCACGCCTTCGATGCGCAGCGCGATCATCGTGCCGAACTCGGTGTCGCGGTACTGCTTGAATTTCCGCTTCAGTAGCCGCCCACCCCGGTCGACCTCGGGACCGCGGGTCACGACCTTCGCCCGCGCGTGCGCGACCAGCCCGCGCAGCCGGCCCCAATCCTCGAAGTAGTCGTCGCACTCGACGGCGGCGCGTGGGCGGGCGCGCAGGTTCGCGGCAGTGAGCCCGTCCGTGGCGACGTACACGGTGCGCCGCTCGCGATCGAAGGCGTGGCAGTGCGGCGCGGTGTGCGTCACGCCACGCTGGTCGACCGAGCCGACGCGGCAGACACGGGCGCGGTCGAGGAAACGCTTCTCCCGCTGCGAGAACCGCGAACGCATATGAGCCCTCCGTTCAGGCGAGTGGTTTCGTGCTGGTGGCCTGCGTCCACCGGTCGTGATAGTCGATGAGCGGACCGAGACCGGCGATGGTCTCATCACGTCCGCTCGTACCCACGTACTGCGTCGTCGCGAAGCGCCAGGTGTCGTCGACGTAGCGCTGCACGACCCGTCGCGAGATCGCGCGGGTGGTCGAGACATCGAGATGACGAAGGCCGGCCCGCCAGGGCTTCGGCGTCAACCGCGCGCGGAACGAGCGCTGCACGCGGCAGAGCAGCACGTACTTCTCGTCAGCCCCGAGCTCGTTCATCAGCGCACGCGTGTCGTCGGCCGATGGATCGAACGCGTCCGTCGTGCACAGGTAGCGCCACCCGGCGTGCGTTCGGTACACGCGGAATCCCAGGTCCGTTCGCCGCCGGAGCAGCGCATCGAGCTTCGCGCGGCGCGGGCTCGCATCGTTGTCATCGGCGCCGTCGACGTCCACGAAGAGCGCGGACGCCGCGTTCAGCACGAGCGCGCCGTACACGTTCACCGTGATCCGTGCCGAGCCGGGCTGACCGTCGATCGTCTCGACGAGCGGCTCGAGTCCCCGGTCGACCAGGTACGCGTAGCCACGCCGCGCCTCCTCGCCGCCGCGGAGTGCCGCCTCGACCGCTCGCTCGGCCTGGGCCTGAGCCAGCTGCTCGGCCTCCTCCCGCGAGGTGAGAGAAGCGCCGACCCCCGTGCGGATCACGCGCTTGCCGGTCGCCGGATCGTCGCGCGCCGCGGTCCGCCGGGCGCGGAAGATGCGCTCGGCTCCGGCCGGCCGGAACTCCGGCGCGTCGCCCGGCAGCGGCATTCCCGCCGGCCGCTCGCCGTCGTCGCCGCGGAACACCCGGCCCAACCAGGACCCCATTCGCGCCGGGAGCCTACGTCGTCGCGCGCCGCCGGTCCCGCGGCGGACGGCTCAGCCGGCGCTATCGGAGATGTCGGTGAAGACCCTGAGCGTCTCCGTCGATGGCGTAAGGGAGACGGCCCTGAGTGCGGTGCGGCATTCGGCCATGACGCGCGCTGCCTGCGCCCGGTTGCCGCTTGCGGCCAGCGCCCTCATCAGGAGCCGGTAGCCCGACTCACGCAGCGGCTCGAGCGCGACCAACGCCCGGGCGACGCGTTCCGCGTCGAGCGGCCGCGACTGGGCGAGCTCCGCGTCCGTGATGGCTTCCAGGGCCTGGACCTCGATGTCGCGCAGCGTCCGACGCTCGGCCTCGATCCATGGATTGGTGTCCCCCGGGAGGAATCCGCGCGCGACGATCTCACGCGCGACGACCGCCTCGGCCCATGCCCCGCGAACGTTTCCCCTCCGTCTGGTCGCCTGAACGTGATGGATCGCCGACCGGCGCGCTCATCGAACCGGTGATGGCTTAGCGCGCGCCGCGCGGAACGTGCTGAGCGGTCTGGCCACCGGTCCAGCGCACCTATGGCCGTCCGCCATCCGACCGTTTTGACGATTTGTTGACCGTCCGGGGCATCCCCCGTGCTGCGCGCTCGAGCGCGCGCGCTCACGCAACACAGGGAGGAACCATGACCAGCTCGCCGCTCAGAAGGTCGGCCGTCGCCGTCGCGCTGGTACCGCTCATCGCGATCCTGCTGCTCGGTGATCTCCCCGGACGGACCGCCGACGCCTCCGGCCCGCTCTGGATAGCGGCCTGGGGCAAGCCATTCACCGGTGGCGGGACGCCACCGAGCAACGCGACCGTCCGGAACATCGCGCGCATCACCCTCGGCGGCTCGGCCATTCGGATCAGGCTGACGAACGCGAGCGGCGACCTGCCGCTCGTCGTGGGTGCGGCCACCGTCGGCTTGCAGCTGAACGCGACCGGCCCAGAGGTCGTTCCCGGCACGACCCGGCGCGTCACGTTCGGAGGATCTGCGCGCGTGACGGTCGCGCCTGGCACGAATTACGTCTACAGCGATCCGGTCGGCTTCCCGATCCAGGCTCAGCAGAACGTCGCGGTCAGCCTATTCGTCCCCAATGCGGTCAATCCGCCGGCGGGGACCGCCGGCTGGAACAGCTCCTACGCGACCGCGGCCGGGACCGGCGATCGCACGGCGGACGAGACCGGAGCGCTGTTCGCGGTGCCCATCCCGAACAGCACCTACGCGCTGACCGCGATCGACGTGCTCACGAGCGACGCGAACGGCGCGGTCGTTGGCCTCGGCAGCTCGACGTTCAACGGCAACAACTCCGTGCCGGAGTCGTACGGCGACGTCCTCAGCCTCCTCTCGGTGCGCGTGAACCGGCTTCCCTACGGCGAGCAGAAGGGGATCGTGAATGCCGGGATCGGTGGCGACACGCTGCACCAGGCGATGCAGGATCGGCTCGAGCGCGACGTGTTCTCCCAGACCGGCGTCACTGGAGTCATCGTCTACGACGTCAACGACATCAGCTCGGGCCGGACGGCGTACGAGATCGCCCAGGATTACCTCAGCCTGATCAAGCTGGCCCACGCGCGGCATATCAAGGTGTTCTGTCCGACGTGGCCGCCGGCCGCGCAGTCGGTCGCCGGGCAGGGGCTGACGGGCGCGACGCAGCTGCACCTGCTGAACGCCTGGATCATGAACAGCGGCAGCTGCGACGGCGTCGTGGACTGGAACGCGGTGCTTCGCTGGCAGGCGGTGGATCCGGACGTCTACCACCCGGACTACATCTCCGACGACATCCATCCGAACCAGATCGGCCACCGCGCCCTCGCGGATGCCGTGCCGCTCGGCTGGTTCACGAAGGGGTGGCCGCTGCCGCCGCAGTAGCCGCCCCCCGCGATCGACGCGGCGAGATGGGTGGCGGTCGAGTGGCCGGTCAGCGCGCGGACCGTCATGGCCGATCCGGGAGCGGTGGAAGCCGCCGCGCTCGCGCGGCGCGCCGACGTCCTGCAGGTCGCATTTTCCTATCCGGAGACCTAGAGTCTCGCCGGACAAGCCAGGAGGGAATGCCGATGCAGCGTTCCAAAGGCATGCGCGCGCTCGCACTGGTGGGCGCACTCGCGATCCTCGTCACCGCCTGCTCGACGACCGGCACCTCCGGCGGCGGCGGTGGTGGTGCCAGCGGCGACGTGGGCAAGGGCTTCGCGTTCGAGTCGACGCAGTTCACCCCGGTGACCGAGCAGGAGGCGATGCGCCAGAAGATCCTCGGGGCCTGGAAGGGCGCCGCGATCGAATACATCACCGACATGGAGCCCGTGATCATCGATCGGATCATCGCCGAGGCGAAGGCCGGCGGCACCGGCCAGATCGGGATCATCGGCCTCGAGAACGGCCAGTTCGGCTCGATCGTGGCGGGCAACTACCTGAATGACCTCAGCAAGGTGGTCGACCGCAACAAGGACAAGAAGATCAACCAGGACATGCTCACCCTCGGCAAGTTCGGTGGCAGCCAGCCGCTGTACGTGCCGTGGATGCAGGCGACGTACTTCCTCGTCGCCAACAAGAAGGCGCTCCAGTACCTGCCGAGCGGCGCCGACGTGAACGCGCTCACGTACGACCAGCTCATCGCATGGTCGAAGAACATCACCGAGAAGACCGGCCAGAAGCGCTTCGGCTGGCCGCTCGGCAACACCGGGCTCATCCACCGGCTGCTGCAGGGCTACTGGTATCCCTCCTACACCGGCGGCCTCGTGACGACGTACAAGAGCTCGGAGGCCGCGACGATGTGGGAGAAGATCAAGGAGCTCTGGCAGTACTCGAATCCGCAGTCGACGACGTACCAGAACATGCAGGAGCCGCTCCAGTCGGAGGAGGTCTGGGTGGCGATGGACCACGCCGCCAGGCTCATCAACGTCCTCAAGGCGAAGCCCGACGACTTCATCGCGGTGCCGGCGCCGGCCGGACCGAAGGGCCGGTACTACATGAGCGTCGTCGTCGGGCTCGGCATCCCGAAGACGAGCCCGAACGTGTCGGGCGCCGAGGCGCTCATCGATCACCTCCTCAAGCCGGAGACCCAGATCATCACGCTGCGCGAGAACAGCTTCTTCCCCGTGGTCGATGTCAAGCTGCCGGACGACCTCAATAAGGGGCTCAAGCTCGAGGCCGACGCGGTCGCGAAGCAGTCTGCGGCGAAGGACGCGAAGGTCGTGCCGCTCCCGGTCGGGCTCGGGAGCAAAGGCGGTGACTTCAACAAGGCCATCACCGATACGTTCCAGCGGATCGTCGTGAAGGGTGAGAGCATCCAGACCGTCCTCGGCGAGCAGGCGAAGATCGTCCAGCAGGTGATGGTCGACGCGAACGCGAAGTGCTGGGGTCCCGACGGCACGTCGTCAGGACCGTGCCAGGTGAAGTGACCGGATAAGCGCGTGAGAAGGATGCGGGCGCGGACGGAGGAGCTGCTGCCGTTCGCGCTCCTCCTCCCGGCCATCGTGTTCCTCGTCCTGCTCATCGTCATCCCGATGGTCCAGGCGCTCTTCCTCGCGGTCCAGGCCGACAGCGGCGAGCTGACGACCGACTACCTGAACCGGATGACGGTCGACACGAACTTCAGCGACGCATGGCGGAACACGCTCCTCCTGCTCGTGCTCATCGTGCCATTGCAGATCGTCCTCGCCCTCGCAATGGCGCTCCTCGTCCACTCGCGCATCAGGGGCCACGCCTGGTTCCTCTATGTCTACGCGATCCCGCTCGCGATCTCCGACCTCGCCGCCGGCATCCTGTGGCTCGCCGTCTTCACCGAGCGTGGCTACCTGAACACGGTCGCGCAGGGCGTCGGGGCCATCGACACGCCGCGGGTCTTCCTGTCGTTCGAGAGCTTTCCGTCGCTGCTCGCGGCGATCGTCCTCGCCGAGTCGTGGCGCGCCACGGCCATCGTCATGGTCATCCTCGTCGCGGGGCTGCAGCTCATCCCGCGCGACTTCTTCGAGGCCGCTGACCTGTTCGGTGCGAGCCGCATCCGCCGGACGATCCACGTCGTCCTGCCGCTCCTGCGCCCGAGCCTGCAGTCCGCGCTGATCATCCGGACGATCTTCGCGTTCCAGACGTTCGCCGTGGTGCTCGCGCTCGCGGGCCGGAACATGCCCGTGATCGCGGGTGAGGCGTACGCGTGGTACGCGAACAACCGTAACCCGCACGTCGCGGCCGCCTACGCCATCCTGCTGCTCCTGTTCACCATGGTCGCGACCGTGCTCTACCTCCGCGTCCTCGGCCTCCGCGAGGCGGAGGTCAAGCGATGACGGCCCGGAGCTGGGACCGGACGCTCGTGTACGGCGGTGCGTTCCTCCTCGCGGCGTGGGTGATCGTGCCCTTCTACCTCATCGCCCTATCGGCGTTCAGCCGGCCCGACGACGTCTTCACCTATCCGAAGCCGCTCCTTCCGGTCGCGCTCTCGACGGAGACGATGGACTTCTTCCTGCGGTCCCGCGGCGTCTTCGCCTCCGTGCTCAACAGCATCGCGGTCGCCGTCATCACCATCGTCCTCGGACTGGCGCTCGGCGCGCCGGCCGGGTACGCGCTCGCGCGGTTCGCCTTCCCCGGGCGATCCGGGTTCCAGCTGATCATCCTCGTGACGAAGATGTTCCCGGTCGCCATCCTGTCGATCCCCCTTGCGGTGACCTTCCTCCAGCTCGGCCTCTACGACAACATCCTCGGGGTCGCGCTCATCCACACGGCCATGGCGCTGCCGTTCATCGTCCTCGTCACCGCCGGCGTGTTCGCCGGCGTCTCGAACGAGCTGGAGGAGGCGGCGATGACCCTCGGCTGCTCCCGCTTCACCGCGTTCCTCCGGGTCGCGCTGCCCCTCGCCCTGCCGGGGCTCGCGGCCGCGGCGATCTTCACGTTCGTGATCTCGTGGAACGAGGTATTCGCCGCGACGATCCTCACCCTCCGGCAGCGCACGCTTCCGGCGCTCGTGCTCGGCGCGCTGAACGACTCGCCGCTCTACTTCAAGTTCGCCGGCGGCTTCTTCATGGTGCTGCCGGCGATCGTCTTCATCTTCTTCATGCGCCGGTATCTCCTGAACCTCTGGGGCGCCCGCTGATGGCGGGCATCCGGATCGAGCGCGTGACGAAGAGCTTCGGCAAGACGACCGCGTTGCATGACATCGACCTCGACGTCGGGGACGGTGAGTTCGTCGTGCTGCTCGGGCCGTCGGGGTGCGGGAAGACGACGCTGCTGCGCTGCATCGCCGGGCTGGAGCGCGTCGACCAGGGCCGGGTCATCATCGGCGAGCGCGACGTCACCGAGCTCCCGCCGCGGGAGCGCGCGATCGCGATGGTGTTCCAGAGCTACGCGGTGTTCCCGCACATGACCGTCGCGGGGAACATCGGCTTCGGGCTGCGCATGCACCGTCGGCCGAAGGAGGAGATCGACCGGCGCGTGCGGGAGGGCGCGGCGCTCCTCGGGCTCGAGCGCTTCCTCGAGCGCTACCCGGCGCAGCTGTCCGGCGGTCAACGGCAGCGGGTCGCCGTCGCGCGGGCGCTCGTCATGGACGCCCCGGTGCTTCTGATGGACGAGCCGCTCTCGAACCTCGACGCGCTCCTGCGGCTCCAGGCCCGCGCGGACCTCAAGCGGCTGCACCGAGAGGTCAAGCGCACGACGGTCTACGTCACGCACGACCAGGTCGAGGCGATGAGCATGGGCGACCGCATCGCCGTGATGCGGGACGGGGTCATCGAGCAGTGCGAGCCACCGATGCGGCTCTACGACCGTCCCGCGTCGCAGTTCGTCGGCGGGTTCATCGGCTCGCCGCCGATGAACTTCCTCGGAGGCACCGCGCGCGACGGGGTCTTCGACGGCGAGGCGTTCCAGCTTCCGCTCGGCTCGCTCAAGGTCGAGGCGGGGCAGCGGCTGCTGCTCGGCATCCGCGCGGAGCAGATCCGCTTCGCCGATCGGGGCCTGCCCGCGAAGGTGCAGGTGGTGGAGCCGCTCGGAGCGAGCGCGCTCGTCACCGTGCTCGTCGGGGGGACGCCGGTGAAGGTCGACGCGCCGGTCGACACCACCGTCCATCCGGATCAGGACGTGCACCTCGCCTTCGAGCCGTCGCACATCCGCTGGATGGACGCGGCGACCGGCGTCGCGGTCCAGGGCTGACCGCGGGACCGCGCTCAGTTCGCGGCGCGCAGCTCGAAGGTGAGGTGGCGGATCTTCTGGCCGTCGGTCTCGAAGATCCACGACGTGTAGTTGGCGAAAACGCCTGGCGCGCGGGTGAGGGTGCGCACGCGCACCTGGGTGCCGTCCTCCTCCTCTTCGCGCACGCTCTGCAACAGCTCGGCCGGCGCCATGCGGACCATCTGGCGTACCCCGTCCTTGCCGCGGAAGGGCACGTTCACCACCGGAAGGAGGACCTCGACGTCGTCGGTGCAGAGCTCGGCCGCGGCGTCGGCATCCTTCTCCTGGACGGCGCGGATGAACGAGCGCGCAGTCGTGAGCGCCGTACCCATCGCCGCATCCTACGGGTCCCCGGAGGCGCCGCCCGCCGGCATCGGTCCGCTCGGGGCCGCCGCGCGATCGCGGAGCAGCATGAAGCGCTTGACGCCGAACGCGCGCAGAGATCGCCGCTCGAACGACCGGAACGCCGCCATGCCCTCATCCGGTCCGACGACGGTGGCGCCCTCCACGTGATGCTCGGCGCCGGCCCAGCGGATCACGCAGTCGCCGCTCGCCAGCACGTTCCGGCACCAGTCCGCGTTCTCGCCCCACGCGAGCGGGACGATGAAGCCGCCGGCGATGCGCCGAGCTGCGACCGGGGTGGCGAACGTGCGCCCGGAGCGCCTGCCGCGATGACGGAGGAGCGCCCAGATCGGCAGGTATCGGCTGCCCGCCAACCGCACCGCGGGGGCGTTGAACAGGTGCAGCGCGCGGGTGAGGAGCGATGGCCCGGGCCGGCGGGACCGGCTCTGGGCCGGCAGAGTCGCTTTCATCGGTGGACCTCCTGTGTGCTTCGCTCATGATTCAATCATCTGATTGATGGAAAAGCAAGTGCGTCCGAGAAGGGCCGCGCGCATCCCACTTGCGCAACCCCGCACGCCGGCTCCGGAGCCGAGACGGGAGGAGCTCGTCCGCGCGGCGTTCACCGTGCTCGCTGACCGCGGATTCGAGGGCCTCCGCACACGCGAGGTGGCGGCGGCCGTCGGGATCAACGTCGCGACGCTCCACTACTACTTCCCGACCAAAGAGGCGCTCATCCGAGGGGTCGTCGGCCACGCGCTCGCGAGGTTCCGGACGACGCTGCCGGAGAGCGGCGCGGCATCCGCGCGGCTGCGCGGCCACCTCCGGGGCCTGCGGCGGCTCGCCCGCGAGGAGCCCGAGGTCTTCGCGGTGATGGGCGAGCTCACCCTGCGCGCCCGGCGCGACCCGGCGCTGGCGGGCCTGATCGGTCAGACCGAGGATTACTGGCAGCGCACGATCGCGGATCTCGTCCGCGGAGCGCGGGCAGAGGGTGCCCTGGCCCGGGGGACGAACGTCGACGACCTCGCCGGCTTCGTCGTGGCCGCGCTCAAGGGCGCGTACATGCTCCCGACCGCGTCGACCGACCCGAAGCGCTTCGAGCGGACGCTCCGGGAGCTCGAGCGGTACCTCGGCGCGAAGCTCGGCTGAGGGCTACGCGCGCGAAGGCTCGAACTCCTCGTCCTCGACGGCGACGACCTCGGCGTCGGTGAGCCGGTGGACGGGCGGCGAGAAGAATCGCTGCGCGATCGCGGTCGGGAGGATCGCGGAGAGGATGACGACCGTGACGAGGATCGAGAACTGGGTCCGGTCGATGATCCCGGCGTTGAGCCCGTAGAGCGACGAGATCGTGCCGAAGGTCAGCCCGGTGCTCATGAGGAGGGTCGTGAAGGTCGCGTGTGGCCGGACGTAGCGCAGCGCCGCCGGCAGCACGCCGACGAATTTGAGGCCGATCTTCACCACGAAGAAGCCGGCCAGGAGCGGGACCGCGGCCGCGAGCGCGGCGAGATCGACGTTGAGCCCGCCCTTGAAGAAGAAGAACGGCGTGAGCAGCGAGAACGCGACGACCCGGAAGCGTTTCAGCTGCTCGGGATGGCGGCTGAACACGCCGGCCACCGTGAGCCCGAGCACGAACGCCGGAAGCACGGCCTGGCTGTGCGCCAGCTCGGCCGTCCACATGAGCAGGAACAGCGCGAAGAACGCGCCCTTCAGCTCCGGCTCGATGACCCGATCGCCGTAGCGGGCGAAGAAGGGCCGCTGCAGGGTGGCCATCACGACGATCACCGCGACCGAGACGGCGATGAAGACCACCAGGTACGCCGTCGGCGTGATGAACAGGATCGAGAGCGCGAGCGCCGTCCCGAGATCGGTGACGAACGTCGCGGCCATGATCACCTTCCCGATCTCCGTCCTCGTCAGGCCGGTCTCCACGAGGACCGCGTACACGACGGCGAGCGACGTGGTGGAGAGCGCGACGCCGGCGATCTCCGACTGCTGGACGTTCCAGCCGGCGACGACGTACGCGAACAGGCCCGCGCCCGCGAACGGCAGCGCGAACGAGAGGCCGCCGATGAGGAAGGAGGCGCGCCACTTCTCGCGAAGCAGGCCCGGATCGACCTCGGCGCCGGCGAGGAACGTGAGCACGATCGACGCGAACGCCGCGATGAAGTCGACCCACGGCGTCGAGGTGATGCCCAGGAAGTTGCCGGCGATCACGCCGAACGCGATCTCGATGATCGCGACCGAGATGCCGAGCTCGACGCTCACGACCGACGCGAGCAGGATGAGGCCGCCCATGATCGTCGCGACGAGCAGCGTGTCCACGATGCCCTCCACCATGTGTCTGATCGGTAGAGGCCATCAGCCGCTCGGGGCGGCGGTTCAGGCGAGCCTCATCGCCTCGGTCCGAGCCTAGGGGTTTCGCGCGTCCGGGCGCGCGAGAGGTCAGTCCGCGCGCTCGATCGTCACCGTCCATGGACGCTGCGCCGTGACCTCGAGATAGAAGGTGCCGCCGAGGTGCACGTACGTCGTCCCGCCGCTCGGCCCGGACGCGGTCTCGAGCAGCTCATCCGCGAGGTGGCCGCCGAACGGCTGCGCGGCCCGGACCGCGATCGAGGCGGCCGGGCCTCCCGCGACCGTCCAGCGGATCCGCCACGGCCCATTCGCGACGTCGACGGCGAAGGCGTCGGTCCGCACGGCGGCTGTGCCGCTCATGTTCTTCACCGCCGTGTAGCCCCGCGTCGCCGGCTGGGCCGGGATCGGCGGCACCTGTTCCGCCGTCACGGTCCACGTGCCTTCGCCCTCCAGGTGGAGGTAGAAGGCACCCGTGAGGCGCTGGTAGCTCATGCCGGTCACGCCGGCGGGCGAGTCGACGAGCTCGCGCGGCTCGAATGGCCCGTTCGCGACGGTGCCGGCGATGTGCACGCCGATCGAGAGCTGCCGGTCGCCGGTGAACGACCAGCGTACCCGCCATGGTCCGCCCGCGGCCGTCGCCGCGAATGCGTCGGTGTTCAGGGCGCCTGTCCCCGTCCACATCCGTACCGCCGTGTAGGCGGGCGCCGACGGCTGTGCCGGCGCAGGCGCGGGGTGCTCGACCGCGACCGTCCACGGCTCGTACCCGCCGAGGTCGAGATAGAAGGTGCCGGTCTCGCGCTCGTCCCTCGTTCCGCTCAGGCCCGAGAACGAGTCGATCAGCTGCCCAGTGGAGCGGTAGAGCGTGATCACGAACGGCACGCCGCCCGAGATCGACCAGCGGATCCGCCACGGGCCCTTCGCAGCATTGACCGTGAAGTCCTCGGTGTTCTGCGTGCCGGGGCCGCTCCACGTCCCGAGCACAACGTAGCCACCGCTCGCGCCCGGCGATGCACTGGGCGCGACCGGCGCGCTCGCCGTGCACGCGAGCATCGCCGCGCCGGAGAGAAGGGCGCACACGAACATGGCGTTCGGGCGGCGGATCAGCGCAGCATACGGTCGCGCCGCGGCGGGCCGGCGGTCACGCCGGCGCTCGCACCACCATCGGCCTCACCGAGCGCACCATCCAGACCGCCACGACGAGCGTCCAGAGCAGGAACCCGCCGATGCCCCCGACGTAGCCGATGGCCGCCCACGGTCCGGCCGCGACCGCCGCCGGTACGCCGATGAGGCTCAGCGCCGCGGCGACGAGCCCGAGCCAGCCGGTCCAGGCCGGCAACGCGCCGGTCCGCAGGATGGCGATGCCGAATCCGACGAGGTAGAGCGCGGCGAAGGCCCCGCCGAGCGACCCGACGGCGTTCCCCAAGAGGTAGAGCGCTCGAACGAGCGCGTCCTGGCCCGCGAGGTCGCTCGACCCGACGGTCAGCGCGACCGTCGGAGCGATCGCGATCACGTAGGTCACGCTCATCGCCGTGGCCCCGAGCAGCCCGATGAGCGACCAGCCCTCCCCGCGGGGCCGCTCCGCATCCCGGAGCGTCTGGTACACGCCGGCCGCGAAGACGACGATCAGGAACAGCAGCCCCGCGCCGAGCAGCGACGTCGTGACGGTGACGTCGCGGTTGCGGGCGTAGAAGCTCGCGATGTCCTTCCCGGGGCTCGCGATGGTCGGGTAGTCGCCGTTGGCGGGGAAGAAAACGGCGATGGCGCCGACGAGAACGGTGGCGATGCCGGCAAAGCCGGTGATCTGTCTGAAGCCCATGATCCCTTCTCCTCGGGTCGTTCGCGCGACGTGCGCCATCCTACGCACGCCTCGGCGTCGCCGGAAGCGTTCGCCGATCCGGCCGGCGCGTTCCGAACGCACCGGGATCTCGCCTAGAGTGTCGGCGATGCCGATCGATCCGACGAAGTTCCCCGACCCTGCCGATGACAGCCCGACCGGCGGGGCGGCCGGCTCGGCCCGGGCGGTGCTCGCGGGCGGCTGCTTCTGGTGCGTCGAGGCGGTGTACAAGCAGCTCGACGGCGTGACCGCGGTGGTGTCGGGGTACGCGGGCGGCACGGGCGACACGGCCGACTACCGGACCGTCTCGGGCGGCCGCACGGACCACGCCGAGGCGGTCGAGGTCCGGTTCGATCCCGGTCGCACGAGCTACGGTCAGCTCCTCAAGGTCTTCTTCTCGATCGCACATGACCCGACCCAACGCGATCGGCAGGGGCCCGACGTCGGCCGCCAGTACCGGTCGGCCATCTTCTTCGCGGACGCGGAGCAGAAGCGGATCGCGGAGGCGTACATCGCGCAGCTCGAGCGCGCGCACGTGTTCGACGCGCCGATCGTCACCGAGGTTCGCTCGCTCGAGGCCTTCTACGAGGCCGAGCCGTATCACCAGGACTACGCCGCGCGGAATCCGTCGGACCCGTACATCGTGTACAACGCCCAGCCGAAGGTGAAGAAGGTCCGAACCTATTTCCCGGAGCGCGTGAAGCAGGAGCGGTAGCCGCTCCCGCGCCCGTCAGGGGCCTGAGCGCCGCGCCCTGGGCTGAAGCGGGCGTGAGATCGTCCGGCCGTCAACGTCGGCGAGCTCCCGCACCGCCAGGACGAAGATCGCGGTCACGATCGTCGCCACGCTGACGCACCACGGGCAGATCGCACCGATGACGGCGAGCTCCAGGTACGTGAGATAGGCCGCGTACAGCGTGGCGCCGAAGGCGAGCCCGAACAGCGCCGTCAGCGTCCACGGCGCCGGTTCGGCCCGCAGGCGGAGCAAGCCAAGCGCCCCCAGGCCGGCGAAGCCGATCGCCCCGAGCAGCGCCACGGGCACCCCCGCCACCTCGGCGAAGCGGCTCGTCTGCACCGTCTCGCATCCGCCGACGCCGATGCAGAGGGCGAGCTCGCCCGACCAGTGCACCCAGGTGAGGTAGGCGGAGACGAGGACGCCCAGCGCGGAGAGGGCCACAATCGCACGCCGCCCGGTCATCGGGCCGCCAGGAGGCGATCGATCACGGCGCGCAGCTGGTCGGCGGAGGGCGCACCCTCCATCTTCTGTCCGTTCACGAACAGCGTCGGCGTCGCGCGCACGCCCTTCGCCTGACCGGTCGCGTGCTCGTCCCGCACGCGCTGGAGATACCGGTCCGACGCCAGGCATGACTTGAAGCTCTGGTCGAGCCCGAGCTCGCCCGCGATCCGCTCGAGGTTGGCCTTCGTGAACGTGCCCCGGTTCTCGCCGGACTGCGCCGCGTAGAGCCGATCGTGGTAGTCGAAGAATCGACCCTGGTCGCGAGCGCATTCGGCGGCCTCGGCGGCCCACTCGGATTCCGCGCCGAGGAACGCGAAGTTGTGGAAGAGGATCCGTACCTGCCCGTTCGGGATGTACGAGCCGAGCAGCTCGCGCTCGGCCCCGAGGGCGAAGGAGCGGCAGGCCGGGCACTGGAAGTCCGCCCACTCGTCGATCGTGACCGGTGCGCTCGCGGCCCCGCGCTGATTGCCGGCCACGAGTGCGGTGCTGCGCGCGCCGTCCGTTCCGGACGTGCTCGCCAGCGTCTCCGAAGCCGGCACGTTGCCCGCCCAGATCAGCGCGACCACCGCGAGCGCCGCCGCCGCGGCGACGATGAGGAGCTGGTGGCGTGATGGACCCCGGCCGGGCGCCGCGCCGCGGCGCCGCGATCTGGCCCGGGCCGCCCCCATCAGCGCGCGCCCACTGGGACGCTGAGCTCGGCGGGCGTCGCGAGGCTCAGGTCGATCGACGGCGACGAGCGGATCGAGTGGTGAACGGTGCAGCTCTCGACGGCCCGCCGGAGTCCCGCCTCGACGCCGGCAGGGAGCGCGCGCGGCAGATGGAGCCGCGTGTGGACGCTCGCCACCCGCGATGGATCCGCGGCCAGCTCGTACTCGGCGTCGAGCTCGAGCTCCCCGTCCGCGATGCCGTGGCGAGCGAGGAACCGCCGCGCGAAGAATCCCTGGCAGGCCACGATGCTCGCGACGAACAGCTCGACCGGGGTCGGGGCGGTATCGGTGCCACCCTCGTCCCGGGGTTGATCGACCCGCAGCTCGTGCGTCCGCAGGCTCAGCCGGAAGCGGTCTCCACCTTCGTGGGTGGCGTGGACAGCGCGCATGCTTCGGTCTCCCCCGGGAGTCGCCCCGCTCGAGGACCGTATCGGCCGAGACACGGCTCCGCGTGCGCCAAATGGCCCATAGTCGGCGGGCCATGCGGCCCGTGGCCGGTGCGACACTTAGGCCATGGCGCTGCAGCCGCGCGACGCGGTCATCTGCGGGTACGTGCGGACCCCGTTCGGCCGGTACGGCGGTGCGCTCGCCGGGCTTCGCCCCGACGTGATGGCCGCGCACACCGTACGCACGGTCGTGGAGCGGGCGGGCATCGATCCGGCCGATCTCGACGACGTCATCCTCGGCTGCGGGAACCAGGCCGGAGAGGACAATCGCAACGTCGCCCGGATCGCGGTGCTCCTCGCCGGCTTCCCGGTCGAGGTGCCCGGCCAGACCGTGAACCGGCTCTGCGGCTCGAGCCTGCAAGCGCTGAACGACGCGGCGCAGGCGATCTGGAGCAAGCAGGGCGACCTCTTCGTCGCCGGCGGCGTCGAGAGCATGACGAGAGCGCCGATCGTGATGCTCAAGCCCGAGCTCGCGTACCCGCGCGGCACGCCGGCGATGGCGGACAGCACCATCGGCTGGCGCTTCACGCACCCGAAGCTCGTCGCCGACGCGCACACCGCGTCGCTCGGCGAGACCGCCGAGAACGTGGCCGAACGGCGCAGGATCCGCCGCGAGGACCAGGACTGCCTCGCGTTGCTCAGCCAGCAGAAGGCCGCACGCGCCATGTCGAGCGGCCGGCTCGCCGAGGAGATCGTCGCGACACCGGTGCCCCAGCCGAAGGGCGGCGAGGTCGTCGTCGACGTCGACGAGCACCCTCGCCCCGGGACAACGCTCGATGCGCTCGCCGCGCTGCGCCCCGCGTTCGCGAGCGGCGGCTCGGTCACCGCGGGTAACAGCTCGGGCATCAACGACGGCGCGTCCGCACTGATCGTCGCGTCGGCCGAGCGCGCGCGGGCGCTTCGCCTACGTCCGCTCGCGCGCGTGGTCAGCACCGCGGTCGCCGGGGTTCGGCCGGACGAGATGGGTCTCGGCCCGATCCCCGCTACGCGCAAGGCCCTCGGGCGCGCGGGGCTCGCGATCGAGGACATGGATCTCATCGAGCTGAACGAGGCGTTCGCGAGCCAGGTGATCGCCTGTCTGAACGAGCTCGGCGTGGATTGGCGGGATGAGTCGCGCGTGAATCCGAACGGCGGCGCGATCGCGATCGGTCACCCGCTGGGCGCGAGCGGCGCGCGCCTCGCCGGCACGGCCGCGCTGGAGCTCGGCCGGCGGAACGCGAGATACGCGCTCGCGACGATGTGCATCGGCGCCGGCCAGGGCATCGCGACGATCCTCGAGCGCACCGACGGCTGAGCCCGCGCGCCTCGCGCGCTGACCGTCATGCGCGCGCGCAGGCTCGATCCGGCGCGTCCGTACAAGCCGCTCGACTTCGGGAACGGCATCGTGTCGGGAACGGTCTCTCCCGGCGGCAGGATCCTTTCGCTCGGCATCGCGCATCCACGGCATGGTCGGGTCGTGCTGAGCGACATGGAGCCATTCCCCGACGAGCTCCGACGCGATCAGGCCGCCGTGCGCCGCTACCGAGCGCGGCTCGCGGATCTCCGGCGCGAGGGCTTCGGGCTGGCCATCGCCGCGGCCGGCGGCGACGCGTCACTGGTCGATGAGCGGTGGCCGCTCGGGATCGTTCGCTCCGCAGGCGGTGCGACGGTCGAGGTGCTCACGCTCGCGCCGTCCGGGCGCGCCGGCGTCCTCCAGCGCGCGTGGATCACTGCCGGCGACGTGCCCGTCGCGCGTCCGGGCCGTCTCACCGGCGAGCCGCTCCTCGCGCGGGCCGCGTACCCGCAGCTCACCGAGGGCGGGCCGCTCCCTCCCGTCGTGCCCGGCACGCTCGGCGCCGCGTGGTGCGCACGGGCGGCCGGGCCGGACCTGATCGCGCCCGGCGAGCGCGCGGAGGTGCTCCTCGCCGTCGCGCTCGGGCCGAGCGACCAGGCGGCGCGCGACGAAGCCGATCGGATCCTCGGCGCGGCCGCCGAAGCGCTCTCGGGAACCGACAACGCCGGTCCTCCCGTGGATGGCGCCGCTCCGTCGCGCCGTCATGGCGACGTGATCGTCGAGCGCGCGCTCTCGTACTGCCTCGACTGCGCGGCCTCGGCGCTCGGCGATGGGATCGTCGCACTGATGGCGGATCACGAGATCCTGCCGCTCGTGTGGACCCGCGACGCGTACTACGTCGCCCGTGCGCTCCTCGTGCTGCGCCCGGACGACCCGCGCGCGCGAAATGCGATCGCCGGCTTCCTCCGCTGGCTCTTCGAGCGCGCCGAGCGGCCCGGCGGGTGGTGGCCGCGATCGTCCCTTGCCTCGGGCGCCGTGAAGGACCCGCAGTTCCAGCTCGATCAGCAGCTCTACCCGCTGCTGCTCGCGCTTGACGCCGATCGCCATCGGAACGAAGCGCGGCGCGCGCTGGATCGGCTCCTCGGGCGGCGCGGGCGGCTCGGCCTCATCGCGACGATGGAGACACCGGCTGACGATCCGCTGGGCCTGCCGTATCACTTCTCGAGCCACGTGCTGCTCTGGCACGTGCTCGACCGCTTCGGCCATCCCGACGCCGACCGGCTGCGGGCGGACACCGTGTCGCACTTCACCCGGGACGGCAGGTTCGCCTACGCCGTCGGCGAGGGTGACGCCGCGCGCCACTACCACGACGCGAACGACCTCCCGACCGTCTTCGCGCCGGGCTGGCGATTCTGCGCGGTCGATGATCCGGTCTGGCGCGCGACGATCGACTTCGCCTGGAGCGCCGCGAACGAGGGATACGTGAGCGGAGCGCTCGCGGGGCTCGGCTCGGTGCACACGCTCCACCCCTGGCCGCTCGGCGACCTGCAGGACCTCGTGGTGGCGCGCCTCGTCGGCGAGGCGCGGCGCGCGGATGGCGCGGCCTCCCGTCTCGACGCGGTCGCGACGTGGGACGACCTGCTCCCGGAGGCGTACGACGAGCGCACGGGTGCCGTGGCGTCGCGCCACCACTTCGCGTGGCCGAACGCCCTGCGCGCGCTGCTCCTCTCCGACCCGACCCGCGTCGTGCCCTGAGCGGGCCGTCGCGGCGATACTCCGCGGTGTGGACGGCCTCGACCGCTACCTCATGTCGAACCGGGACCGACTCGTGGCCGAGCTGCGCGAGCTCTGCGCGATCCGATCGGAGGCGACCGAACCGAAGGCGCTCGACCAGGCCGCCCGCTGGTGCGCCCAGCGCCTCAGAGCGGCCGGCGCGAGCGCGCGCGAGCTGCGGGTCGAGGGCGGGCCCGCGCTCGTAGTCGGAGAGGCCGGCGCGGGCCGGCGAACGCTCATCTGCGTCCAGCACTACGACGTCCAGCCCGCGGTGCCGGTCGAGCTCTGGACCACGCCGCCGTACGACCCGGCCGTGCGGGACGGCGCGGTCTTCGCGCGCGGCGCGGATGACAACAAGGGGCACCTGCTGCTGCGCATCCAGGCGCTCGAGGCGTACCGCGCGGTCCACGGCGACCTTCCCATACGGATCCGATTCCTCATCGAGGGTGAGGAGGAGAGCGGCAGCCTCAACCTCGAGCGGCTGCTCTCGCTCGATCCGACCCTCACCGATGGCGACGCGGCGCTCAAGGAAGGGGGCGGCGTCGACGCGGCCGGGCGACCGCAGCTGCTCCTCGGCGGCAAAGGCATCTTCTACGTCGAGCTGCGCGTGCGAACGCTGGCGCGCGACGCGCATTCGGGCGGAGCGACGCACCTGCCGAACGCGGCGTGGCGGCTCGTCCGGCTGCTCGACACGCTCATCGACGATCGCGGGCACGTGCTCGTCGACGGCTTCTACGACGACGTGCGGCCGCCGACCGACGCCGAGCGCGACCACGTCGCCGCGCTGCCGTTCGAGGCGGACGTCGTCAAGAGGATCTACGCGATCGATCGCTTCGCGTGGGGTCGCGGCGACGCCGACGTCCGCCTCGCGTCGGTCTACGAGCCGACGTGCAACATCTGCGGCATCTCCTCAGGCTTCATCAGCGAGGGGACGAAGACCGTGATCCCGGCCGAGGCGATGGTGAAGATCGACTACCGGCTCGTCCCCGACCAGGAGCCGGCGCGGATCCGCGCCCTGCTCCGCGACCATCTCGATCGGCACGGCTTCGGCGACGTGGAGCTGATCGCGAAGGAAGGGGAGCATCCGTATCGCGGCCGCATCGACGATCCGCTCGTCCGCGCCGCCAAGGCGGTCGCCGAGGAGGCCTTCGGGAAAGAGGCCCTGCTCATCCCGTCATCGGGCGGCACCTCGCCGATGTGGGTGGTCTGCGGGAAACGGAGGCTCGCGAACGTGACCCTCGGGATGGGCCATCCGGGATCGGCGGCCCACGCGCCGAACGAGAACATCCTGCTCGACAACTACTGGAAGGCGCTCCGAGCGACCGTGGCCCTCTTCGGGCGATACGCGACGCAGGCCTGACCGGCTCGCTGGCTGACCGAGACATGAGCGGACCTTCCACCTCGGACCGCCGCTGAGCCATGGATCGGCCGTTCCGGTTCGCCGTGCAGGCGGGCGCGCCGCCCAAGGGTCGGGACTGGGCCACGTACGCGCGCCACATCGAGGCGCTGGGCTACGGCACGCTCGTCACGGCCGACCACGTCGTCGGCGACGGGCTCGCCCCGTTCCCGGCGCTCGCGGCGGCGGCGACGGCGACGCGGGAGCTGCGCGTCGGCACGCTCGTCATCGACAACGACTTCCGCAACCCACTGCTGCTCGCGCGGGAGGCGGCGACGGTCGACGTGATCTCGAACGGACGCCTGGAGCTCGGTTTCGGCGCCGGCTGGCTCCGTCGCGACAACGACAGCCTCGGCATCGCGTATGACCCGCCGGCCGTGCGGGTGCAGCGGCTCGCCGAAGCGGTGCCGCTGCTGAAGCGGCTGTGGACCGAGGACGAGGTGACCCATGCCGGCACCCACTACCGCCACGCGAGCGCGCATGCGGGACCGCGGCCGGTCCAGCGGCCGCATCCGCCGATCATGATCGCGGGTGGGGGAGACCGGATCCTCGAGCTCGCCGTGGGCGAGGCCGACATCGTGGCCGTCGTCCCGCGGACGCAGCGCGACGGCTCACCCGATCGCGCGAACTTCACCTACGAGGCGGCGATGGAGCGTGCCGAGTACGTGCGGCGGATCGCCGGGGACCGGCTGGCGTCGCTCGAGCTGAACACGCTGATCTTCATGCTCGTCGTCGCCGACGATCGCGCCGCGGCGCTGCCCGGCGTGGCCGAACGCTTCAACTGGAGCGTCGAGCTCGCGGACCGGTCGCCGTTCCTGCTCGTCGGTTCCCTCGACGAGATGCGTGCGCAGCTTCTTCGCACGCGCGAGGCGTTCGGCTGGAGCTACTTCAGCGTTCGCGGCGAATTCATCGACGCGTTCGCACCGCTCGCGCGCGACCTCGCGCGCGGCGCGTGACGCGGTCGACGAGAGCGGGGTCCTTCATCGTGCGGTCCGACCCAAAGCGGCTCGCGCGCTGAAGGACCCGGCTCGCGCCTTGCGCTACTTCCCCTTCGGCTTCGCCATCGTCGCGTCCTTCGCCGCCTTGGCGATGCGGAACTTGAGGACGCGCTTCGCGGGGATCTTGATCTCCGCACCTGTGGCGGGGTTGCGCCCGATCCGGGCCTTGCGGTCCACGATGACGAGCTTGCCGAGGCCCGGGACCGTGAAGCCGTTCTTCGCCTCGCGGTACGCGATGCCCGCAAGCTCGTCCATGACCTCGTTCACCTGCTTCTTCGAAAGGCCGGTGCGCTCCGCCAGCGTCGTCATCGTCTGCGACTTCGTCATCGAGGCCACCCTGCCGCTCCTCCATGCATAGCCCGTTCGGGCCGATTTCCGCTGCATTGTGCACATCGGGGCGGCACTATGTCGGGCGGATGCCCCTGACCGTCATCGACCAGCCTGCCGACCGACCGGAGTGGATCCGGGAGACCATCCGGCTCGTCGCCGATCGGACGGGCGCCGAACGCGCCGCCCTCCTGGCCCGGGTGGAGTCGGCCAGCGACGCCGACCTGGGCTCGGGGACGGACAGCGACTGGGGGCTCGGGCAGATCGCCGTGCACCTCCTCGTGGTCGAGCGTGGGGTGGCTGCCCTCGCGCTCCGGCTCGCCCGGGGAGAAGCCGGCGGTCCGACCGGGCAGCCGCGGCCGGCCGCGGCGGAGGTGAGCCGGGAGGGCATCCTCGCGCTCGGCGCGAAGGCGGCGGCGGCCCAGGAGCGGCTCCTGGCCGAGTTTCCGGCGGACCCCGACGACGGCGCGACGGCCGTCCATCCGTTCTACGGCCGGCTGAATTGCTTCGGCTGGCTCCTCACCCTGCCGAACCACTACACCGCGCACCTGACCGCGCTCCGCGAGGGCCGCGGGAGCGCCCTCTAGCGCGTTCCAGCGCGAGGGAACGCTATCGTTCCGAGCCTCCAAGGAGGATGACGATGGCCACCGAGACGAGCCGCGGCGCGGCCCTCGACACGCTCGGCACCGAGAACCGGACGTTCCCGCCACCGCCGGAATTCGCGGCACAGGCGAACGTCACCGACCCGGAGATCTACCGGCGCGCCGAGGAGGACTTCGAGGGCTTCTGGGCCGAGCACGCGCGGACCCTGGAGTGGCGGAAGCCATTCAGCAAGGTGCTCGAGTGGGAGGCGCCCTACGCGAAGTGGTTCGCCGACGGGAAGCTGAACCTGTCCGAGAGCTGCCTCGACCGCCACGTGCGCGCGGGAAAGGGCACCAAGGTCGCGTATCACTGGGAGGGGGAGCCGGGCGAGACCCGCACGATCACCTACGCGGAGCTGCTCGAGGAGACGCAGCGCTGCGCGAACGCGCTCAAGGAGCTCGGCGTCCGGACCGGCGATCGTGTGGCGATCTACATGCCGATGATCCCCGAGCTCCCGATCGCGATGCTCGCCTGCGCGCGGATCGGCGCGCCGTTCACCGTCGTGTTCGGCGGCTTCTCGGCCGAGGCGCTCGCGGGCCGGATCAACGACTCCGAGGCGAAGGTGTTGATCACCGCGGACGGCGGCTACCGGAAGGGCAGCATCGTCCCACTCAAGAAGAACGCCGACGACGCGGTCGCGTCCAGCGCCACGATCGAGCAGGTGCTCGTCGTGCAGCGCGCGAAGCAGCAGGTGCCCTGGACGGCGGGCCGCGATGTGTGGTGGCACGACATCGTGCCGCGCCAGTCGGCGGACTGCCCGGCCGAGGCGCTCGACGCCGAGCACATGCTCTACCTCCTCTACACGTCCGGCACGACCGCGAAGCCCAAGGGCATCGTGCATACGACCGCCGGATACCTCGTCGGTGTCATGGCGACCCACAAGATGATCTTCGACGTCAAGGCCGACGACGTGTACTGGTGCGCGGCGGACATCGGCTGGGTCACCGGCCACAGCTACATCGTGTTCGGTCCGCTCGCGAACGGGACCACCGGCGTGCTGTACGAGGGCACGCCGGACTTCCCGGACAAGGACCGCTGGTGGTCGATCATCGAGAAGTACAAGGTGACGATCCTCTACTGCGCCCCCACCGCGATCCGCACGTTCATGAAGTGGGGCGCCGAGTACCCGCAGAAGCACGACATGCGGTCCCTGCGGCTGCTCGGCTCGGTGGGTGAGCCGATCAACCCGGAGGCCTGGCTCTGGTATCGGGAGAACATCGGCGGCGGCCGCTGTCCGATCGTGGACACGTGGTGGATGACCGAGACCGGGATGATCCTCATCACGCCGCTCCCGGGGATCACCACGACGAAGCCCGGGAGCGCGACCTTCCCGTTCCCGGGAGTGAGGGCCGACGTCGTCGACGAGAACGGCGCCAGTGTCCCGCTGGGCGGCGCCGGCTACCTCGTGATCACGCGTCCCTGGCCGGCGATGCTGCGCGGGATCTACAAGGACGACGCGCGCTATCGCGACACGTACTGGAGCCGGTTCCCCGGCCGGTACCTCGCCGGCGACGGAGCGAAGCGTGACACGGACGGCTATTTCTGGCTTCTCGGCCGGGTGGACGACGTGATGAAGATCTCGGGCCATCGCATCTCCACGACCGAGGTCGAATCCGCGCTCGTCTCGCATCCCCGGGTGGCCGAAGCCGCGGTGATCGGCCGCGAGGACCCGGTCACCACGCAGGCGATCTTCGCCTTCGTCACGCTGCGCGGCGGCGTCGATGGCGGCGATGCGCTATCGAAGGAGCTGCGCGCGCATGTCGTGGAGAAGATCGGCTCGATCGCCAGGCCGAAGACGATCATGTTCACGCCCGAGCTGCCGAAGACGCGCTCGGGCAAGATCATGCGCCGGCTCCTGCGCGACATCGCCAACGGCCAGCCGCTCGGCGATACGACGACCCTCGCCGACGCGACGGTGGTCGAGACGATCCGGGCGTCCACGGGCAAGGAGGAGTAGCGCCGATTTCGCCTGGCGCGAAGGCGAGCCCTCAGGCCGTCGATTTGACGCAGCCGCTCCCGGCGCGAAGAATGCCGGGCTTGGGCTCGCATGGCCGGGCGCTTGGAGGTGGTGGAGAGAGGCAGCTGGCTCGCTCGTCCGAGGCTGGTGATCGCGCTTCGTGTTGGTGACCGCAGTTCGCGTGGACCGCAGGGTGCGCGCATGAGTGCAAGGAGGGCACGTTGGCAACAGCGATGACGGCTCCCCGGTCAGGGAGCTGGAGGACCTCGTACGGCCTGCCGTTCGTCATCGGGGCTTCGTCGGCGGGCACGATCATCGAGTGGTACGACTTCTATCTCTACGCGACGCTCACGCCGTTCCTCGCGCCGCTGTTCTTCCCGAACGACAACCCGACGGCCCAGCTGCTCTCCGGGTTCGCGGCGTACGCGGCCGGGTTCCTCGTCCGGCCGTTCGGGGCCGTCGTCTTCGGACGGATCGGCGACGTCATCGGCCGCAAGTACGCGTTCCTGCTCACGATCTCGATCATGGGGCTCGCGACCGTCGTCGTCGGCCTCCTGCCGACGTACGCGCAGATCGGCGTCCTCGCGCCGACCATCCTCGTGCTCCTGCGGCTCGCGCAGGGCCTCGCGCTCGGCGGCGAGTATGGCGGCGCCGCGATCTACGTCGCGGAGCACGCGCCCGACCACCGGCGCGGCTTCTACACGTCGTGGATCCAGACGACCGCGACGATCGGCTTCTTCCTCGCCCTCGCGATCATCCTCGCCTTCCGCGTGAACATGACCGCCGCCGACTTCGCGAGCACCGGCTGGCGCTTCCCGTTCCTCATCTCGGCGATCCTGCTCGCGCTCGCGATCTACATCCGCATGCGTCTCCAGGAGACGCCGCTCTTCGCGCGGCTCAAGGCACGCAAGGAGACCGTGACGAACACCGGCACCTGGGCCCGCGAGAGCTTCAGCGGCCGCAAGATCGGCGTCATCCTGCTGGTGCTCCTCGGCCTCACCGCCGGGCAGGGCGTCGTCTGGTACCAGGGCCAGTTCCAGGCGAACTTCTTCATGACGACGTACCTGAAGCTGTCGTTCCTCCAGTCGTATCCGATCATGCTCTGGGCCGTCGGCCTCGGGACGCCGTTCTTCCTGTTCTTCGGCTGGCTGTCGGACAAGATCGGACGCAAGGTGATCATCCTCGCCGGGTGTCTCATCGCGGCGGTCACGTACGTCCCGATCTACCACGCGATGTACGACGCCGCGCACGTCACGTACGGGGCGAACGGTCTGATCACCAAGGCCGACCCCGACTCGCTCGTGCTCACCGGCCTGGTCTGGATCCAGGTCATCTACGTCACGATGGTGTACGGACCGATCGCGGCGTTCCTCGTCGAGTACTTCCGGGCGAAGGTCCGGTACACCTCGCTGTCGATCCCGTACCACTTCGGGAACGGATGGTTCGGGGGGCTGCTCCCGCTGACCTTCACCGCGCTCGTCGGCGCCACGCTCACCGGCTCCGGTTACGTGCCGTTCCTGGGGCTGTTCGACCTGCGGGGCCTGAACACGACGAACGACCCCAACGGCAACGTGTACCTCGGGCTGAGCTACACGATCACCGTCGCCCTCATGACCGTCGTCGTCGGCACGCTCTTCCTGCGCGAGCCGAAGGACGTGAAGATCTGGACCGAGGTGGGCGGTGAAGAGGAGCCGGGCCTGGTCACGGAGGCGACCCCCGCGGACTGACGCGGTACGATCCGATCCCGCGCGGAGGAGGAGGCGATGAGCCTCCTCCTTTCGTCTAGAGCGCTCTCTCGAGCTCCACGTGCGCGGGAAGCATCACGTACCCGAGCTTCGCGTTGATCCCGCGCATCGCCTTGTTCGGCTCGTCGTTCGTCGTCAGCATCGCGCGCAGGCCGGCCTCGCGGGCGCGGCGCAGCATGTCCACCTTCATCGCGAGGGCGATCCCGCGGCCGCGGTACTCGCGGGCGGTGCCCGTCATCCACGTGTAGCCGCGGTCCTTCTGACGACCCTGGGTGGTGAAGCCGGCGATCCGGGTGCCGTCCAGCGCGACGACCGACGCCTCGAGAATGAGCTTGCCGCTGTCCACCGCCATGCGGCGGAAGCGCTCGTAGTCCCAGTGCGGCGTCGGGGTCGCCCAGGGGACGTCGTCCCACATCGGCGCCTCGGCCTCGTAGAGCTCGCGCCAGAACGCGTCGCGGCCGGCCTCGTCGCGTCCGGCGACCAGCTCGGCCATGCTCGTCAAGCGGATCCCCGAATCGGTGACCGCGCGGATCGTCTCCGCGAACGGCGTCGGATCGAAGGTCGTGACGTCGACGTACGACTCGATCCGCCGGCCGATCTCGCGGTAGCCGCGGCGCTCGGCCCACTCGAGCGCGCCGGGGAACGCGACGCTCGTGTTCGAGAGGATCCGGGGCGCGCCGCGCCGGCGGGCCTCCCCCTCGATCGTGCCCAGCAGCGTCGAACCGATGCCCTTGCCGCGGTGCGCACGCGCGACGCCCACGCTCCCGTGCAGCGTGCCGTCCGGCCGGTCGACGAACCGGCCCGGGCCGACCTCGCCGGTCGCGACCGGCGCGCCATCGGGCGCGACGACGACGATACGCAGCTCGTCCTTGGGCGGCTGGATGCGCTCCCAGTCGCGCCACTCGTCCGCGTCGCCGCGCTGGAGCTCGTGCACCTGGGCGTTCCGCTCGGCCACGAGCGCCTCGCGGTCGCGGTCGGCGAACTCGCGGGCGGCGTAACCGCTGGGTAGTGTTGCGGTGAGGTCCTCGTAGACGCTCGTCATCGTGTCCATGACGCTGCAGCATCGGCTCCAGCGTCGGTCGGCGCAAGCGTCATCCGGGCTACAGAGCCGTTCGTAGGGGAAATGAAAGCGCAGAACGAGGAGCGGCTCCGAGGCGACGAGACTGAACAGGGGAGAAGCAACATGGAGGAGCCGCGCGACGCTCGCGGGCCGATGGACCCGACACGCAAGCTGCTCAAGGTGTTCGGCGTCAAGGTCACCGACTACGAGGCCAAGACCGACGACCTGCTCGGACGGTGGACCGGCGCGTCCGCCGAGGAGCGCAACGCGATCCGTGCCGAGGCCATCGAGCTGAGCGCCGACCTCGCCCATTGGCTGCGGGAGATCCAGTCCCACGTGCTCGAGCGGCAGGAGCGCGTGCTCTCCGCGCTCCGCGAGCCGTGACCGCCGAGCGCTCATCCGGCACGTGACGATCCAGCCCTTCTTCGGCCCGCGCGTTGATGCGCGACCGGGCGAGGTGCGCGTGACGCGGGCCAAGCCGTTCGAGGCGGCGCACGCGTATCGCGCTCCATCGTTCGGCGCCGCGCGCCGCGTGCACGGGCACAACTACGTCCTGAGCGCGACGATCGCCGGATCGATCGACCCGGCGACGGACTTCCTCGTGGATTTCCGAGCGCTGGACGCGCTGCTGCGGGAGGCGACCGCGCCGCTCGACCATCGCCGGCTCGATCTGGAGTACGCGGCCCTCGGCGACCGCGAGCCGTCGTGCGAGGCCATCGTCGTGGCGCTCTTCGAGTCGCTCGCACCGGAGGTGGGCCGCGCGATCCCCCGGGCGCGCCTGGCCGCCGCCCGGCTCGCTGAGACCGAGGCCCTCTGGGCCGACGCGAACGGAGGTCCCGACGTGGAGCTGACCCGCGCGTATTCGTTCTCCGCGGCGCACCGGCTCGTCGATCCGCGGCGATCGGACGAGGAGAACCGGGCGCTGTACGGCAAGTGCGCGAATCCCGAGCCGCATGGACACGACTACCGGTTCGAGGTGAGCGTGCGTGGCCGGCCCGATCCCGCGACGGGCATCGTCATCGACCTGGCCACCCTCGACACCACTGTCGAGCGCGAGGTGATCGCTCGGTTCGACCATCGTTATCTCAACGTCGAGGTCGAGCCGTTCACGAGCGTGGTCCCGACCGCCGAACGGATCGCCGAGCGGATCTGGGCCCTCCTCGCTCGGCCCGTGCCCGGCCTGGCGAGGATCGTCGTGTACGAGACGCCGCGCTCGGCCTTCACCTACGAGGGGCCGGCGGGGTGAGCAGCGGCCTTGCCGGCCGGCGCGCGCTGGTCACGGGCGCCTCGAGCGGCATCGGCGCGGCGACCGCGCGCGCGTTGGCCTCGGCCGGCGCACGTGTCGCGCTCCTTGCGCGCGATCGCGACGCGCTCGAACGGCTGAGCCGCGACCTTCCCGGATCGATGATCGCGCCATGCGACGTTCGCGATGCGGCGATGGTCGAAGCGGCGGTCGCCCGTGCGGCGGCGGAGCTCGGCGGCCTCGACCTCGTCGTGACCGCCGCGGGGCTCGGACGGTTCGGGGATACCGCGACGTTCTCCGTGGAGGATTGGGATCTGGTCCTCGACGTGGACCTGCGCGGCACGTTCCTCGTGGTGCGCGCGACCCTGCCCCATCTCCGGCACTCGCGCGGTCAGCTGGTGACGCTCGCCTCGGTGGCCGCGGTCCACGCGTTCCCCGGCTCCGCCGCCTACTGCGCGGCGAAGGCCGGCGTGCGGCTCCTCGCGCAGGTCGTCGCGGCGGAGAACCGCCGGGCCGGGGTCCGGGTCACCGACCTCGTCGTCGGATCGGTCGATTCGCCGTTCTGGGACGCGGCCGGCGGCACGGAGCTCCCGCGCGACCGGATGCTGCGGCCCGAGGACGTCGCGGGCACGATCGTGCGGGTGGCCATGCAGCCCGAGGGAGCGAGCCTGGACGAGATCGTGCTCATGCCGCCGGAGGGCATCCTGTGAACGAAGCGACGCCGGAGCGCGAAAGATGCGAGGTGCGGATCTGATGACGAGCAGACATGGCGTTCCACTGCATGGCTTTGAAGCGTCCCGCGGTGCGCCCGTGCGCGACCACGACCTCGAGGAGGAGGAGCGCGCCCCGGCCGAGCCGGGCAGCCGCATCGACCGCGTCGCGACCGCGATGCGCGCGGTCCTCGAGGCGCTCGAGATCGATCTGACGGATCCGAACATCCACGACACGCCGATCCGAATGGCCCGCGCGTACGAGGAGCTCTTCTCGGGCCTGCGCGAGGGGAACGAGCCGACCTGGCAGACGTTCCCGAACAGCGAGGGCTACTCGCAGATGGTGTCGGTCCTCGACGTGCCGTTCTTCTCGCTGTGCGCGCATCACCTACTCCCGTTCTTCGGCTCGGCCCATGTCGCGTACATCCCCGGCGAGCGCATCCTCGGCCTGTCGAAGCTCGCACGGCTCGTGGACTTCTATGCGCGCCGGCCGCAGATCCAGGAGCGCATGACCGAGCAGATCGTGGCCTGCCTCAACGATCGCCTCGAGCCACAGGGCGCGATGGTGGTCCTCCAGGCGCGCCACTTCTGCATGGAGATGCGCGGGGTCGCGAAGCCCGGGGTCCTCACGACGACGAGCGCGATCTCGGGCGCGTTCGAGGAGGAGCGCGTCCGCCACGAGTTCCTGAGCCTCCTGCCCTCGCGCACGTCGCTCGCATAGGTGGTCACACCACCGCTTCGCGGCTGCGTGACCCTCCTGCTTCTTCGCCTGGCGGCTCCGCAGTAGCGGGGTGCGGCTGGCGCTCGTCGCGCCGTTCGTAGCGCCGATCGACGACCGGCGGCCGCAGATCGGTGGCGCGCAGGCGGTGCTCGCGGATCTCGCCACCGGCCTCGCGGCGCGGGGGCACGAGGTCACCGTGCTCGCCCCGCGCGGCTCGCACGTGACCGGTGCGAGGGTGGAGGATCTTGGGATCGACGCCGACCCGAGCGAGGCCGTGGGCGTCGCGCGCGGTGGCGACTCGCAGTGGCGGGCGTTCGCGGCCGTGGGCGCGTGGCTGAGCGATCGCGACTTCGCGGTCGTCCACGCCCACGCCTTCGACGCGCCGGCCTTCGCGGCGGTGCGCGGGCCGCGGGCCCTGCACACGCTGCATCTGCCGCCGATGGACGCGGAAGTCGTGGACGCCGCGGGACGGGCCGACGCGCGGCTCGCCACCGTCTCGGCGAGCTGCCGAGCGGCGTGGGCCGCCGCGGGCGTGGAGGTGGACCACGTGCTCCCGAACGGCATCGCCGTCGACTCGGTCCCCGCGGGTGACGGCCGCGGCGGGGGCCTCGCGTTCGTCGGCCGGATGTCGCCCGAGAAAGGCGCGGACGCCGCCTGCCGCGTCGCGCGGGCCGTGGCCATCCCGCTCCGGCTCGCCGGCCCGATCTACGACGCCGGCTACTTCGCTCGCGCGGTCCAGCCGCTCCTCGGCCCGGACGTCGCGTACCTGGGCGAGCTCGATCGCCGCGCGGTCGCACGGCTGATGGCTGAGTCGTTCGCGACGCTCATGCCGGTCCGCTGGGATGAGCCGTTCGGCCTCGTCGCGCTCGAGTCACTCGCGGCCGGCACGCCGGTGATCGCGTACGCGCGAGGCGGACTCCCGGAGGTCGTGGTCGACCGGCACAGCGGCCGGCTCGTTCCGCCGGACGACGAGCCGGCGCTCGCCGCCGCCGTGCACGAGGCGCGCTCGCTGCGCCGGGACGACTGCCGCGCCGACGCGCGGCGCTTCGGCCTCGAGCGCATGCTCGACGCGCACGAGCGGCTCTACGTCACGATCGCCGGCTGAGCGTCAGCGCGTCGTCGTCAGGAGCAGGTCCTTCCGCTCGTGCTCGTCGACGATCCGCCGGGCCTCCTCCCGCGTTCGGCCCTCATCGAGCTGCTCGAGCTCCTCCGCGGGCCGCACGCGCCAGCCCAACGCGTAAACGAGGTCGCCGCCGATCCAGGCCGCCACGAGGAGCGAGGCGTTGATCGCCAGCAGGAGCCCGAAGCGGCGCCGGCGGTCGGCCAGCGCGAGCGCCCCGAGCGCGAGGCCGGACGTGTTGATGAGGCCATGGATCGTCGCCGGCCGTCGCACCGGATGGCCGCTCGGGATCGTCAGCCAGTCCCACCACCCGAGGGAGGCGGCCGCCGTTGCCGCGCCGAGCGCGAGGACGGAGGCCGCGTCCGATGCGAGCCGCGTGCTCGAGCTCGGCCGCGCCCGGTCCGCGGCCGCCGCGAGCAGCGCCGTCGGAATGAGCGCCACCGGCAGATCCGACGCCATCGCGTGCAGAGGATGGCCGTAGACGACGGGGTGCTTGAGCTTCATGGCGTTCCTCCGATCCAGATGATGAAGTCCGCGGCGCCGGCGGCGTATGGCCGGCCGTCGAGCCCGCCCCGGAGCTCCGCGCCGTTGCGGCGCAGGGCCGGCTCACGAGCGGTCCAGGCGCGCACGTCCGTGGTGGCTTCAGCGAGCGTGCGGCCCGCCCGCAGGTACCGGTAGGTGACGCGATAGCGGTCGCCGCCGATCGCGTGCCAGGCTTCGCGACGCACCGTGCCATCGGGCAGGGTCGCCTCGCGCGCGAGCCCGCCCGGATCGCGGGCGGTCGACGCGTCCGCGGCGGTGAGATGGAGTCCTTCGACGACGACACGCCGTGCGACGCGCACCGCCTCGTCGAGCGCGGTCGCGCGTTCGCGGTCCTCGAGCAGATGGGCGAACGGATCGTTCGCCGCGAGCGCCAGCTCGAACACACCGTCGCCGAACGGTAGCGCCCGGAGGTCCGCCTGCACGAAGCGGAACGCGGGCGGACGCTGGAGGAGCGTGGTGAGCAGGTCCACCCCGATGGCGCGCGTCATGTCGGCGATCCCGAGAGCGATGCGACCGGCGCCGGCGCCGAGATCGAGCACCGTCCGCGCGCCGCTGCGCCGCACGAGCGCGCGCCACCGTTCGACGTCGTCGCGCAACGCCATCTCAGCGTCGTAGAACGGCGCGATGGCCGCGTAGTACGCGGCGACATCGAGCGCTCGCTGGGCGGGTGCGGCCGGCAACGGTCGCGTGACGAGCAGCGATCATGCCATGCCCGCGCTCGGCAGGGTCGCGACACCAGGTGGCACGGCGCATGCGGCCTCTTCTCGATCAGACGCCGCCCCGCGCGGCGTCGCGATGTGAAGGAGGCGTCTTTCATGAAGGACAAGATCGAGGGCAAGAAGGACCAGGGCACCGGCAAGGTCAAGGAAGAGGCCGGGAAGCTCGGCGGCGATCGTTCGACCGAGCTCGGCGGCAAGTACGACCAGGGCAAGGGCAAGGTCAAAGAGGGCATCGGCGACCTGAAGCAGGGCATGCCCGACGACGACATCGAGCGGTAGTCCTCCCCGGCCGCAACGGCCGGAGTTCGCGACTGGAAGCGCAGAATGGGCGCTCGTGGACCGGGCGCCCATTCTGCTGCTCGCTCTCGCCATCTCCGTCAGCTGCGGCGCGCCCGCGACGCCACCGGCCGCGCCCGCGACCGTGGCGGTCGCCGCGGCGGATGAGGGCGAGGTCACGCTCGATGTGCTCGAGCTCATATGACACACCTGTGCGCTACAGGTGGTAGCGGGAACGCGGCGCATCGAGGGCGTCACCCACGTCGAGGCGGACGCGGTCGCGCACCGGCTCGTGGTCCGCTACGACCCTCACCTCACCACCGAGGCCAAGGTCATCGCGGCGGTGGAGAAGGTGGTCGAGCGAGTCGCTCAGTGATCTGAGGCGCATCCTCGCCGGGCATCACGCCGATCCACTGGGTCATCTCGTCGGAGCGCTCTCGTTCGCGCGCCCCCGTGTTCGGGACGGCTGCTTCCTGTACGTGAGCGACCGTGGGCTCGCGCGCATCCTGCTCACGCGGCGTGGCTACACGGCGATCACCTTCGGCCACGTCATCGTCGCCGCGCGTGAGCCTACGGAGGCGCTCTGGATGCACGAACGCCGCCACGTCGCGCAGTACGAGCGGATCGGCCTCGCGTACCTGCCGCTCTACCTCTTGCTGCTCGCGCGCTACGGGTACCGGGCGCATCCGTTGGAGCGCGACGCCGCGAGCGCGGATACGCTGCTCCTCGGGTGACCGACACCGCCGGCACGTACGACATCGCGATCCTCGGCGGAGGGCCCGGCGGCTACGTCGCGGCGCTCTACGCCGGCGCGAAGGGTGCGCGGGTCGCGCTCGTCGAACGCGATCGCGTCGGTGGCACCTGCGTCACGGTCGGCTGCATCCCCTCGAAGGCCCTCCTCGACTCGAGCCACGCGTACTGGGCCGCCACACACGGGCAGGAGCACGGGATCAACGTGCAGGGCGCCTCGTTCGACCTCCGCCAGGCGGTCGCGCGCAAGGACGCGGTGGTCGATCAGCTCGTCCGAGGGACCGAGCAGCTGCTGAAGGGCCGGAAGGTCGATCTCATCACAGGCGAGGGGACCCTCGCCGCACCCGGCGAGCTCACGGTGAAGGTCGCCGGAACGGAGCGCTCGGTGAAGGCCAACGCGGTGATCGTGGCGACCGGCTCCAAGGTCGGGATCCCGCCGATCGCCGGCCTGGCCGAGGCGAAGCCGCTCGACAACGTCGGCGCGCTCGCGCTGACGAAGATCCCGAAGCGGCTCGTCGTCATCGGAGGTGGGGTCATCGGGATGGAGCTCGGTACCTTCTTCGCGGAGGTCGGCTCGACCGTGACCGTGCTCGAGCTCCTGCCCCAGCCGCTCGCCTACGCCGACCCGGAGCTCGTACGGATCCTCGTCCGCTCGCTGAAGCCGAAGGGCCTCGAGGTCATCACGAACGCGAAGGTCACCGAGGTCCACCGGGGCAAGGGATCGGTGACCGTCGCCTACGAGACCGAGGGGAAGTCCGGCTCCATCGACGGCGACGAGGTGGTGCTCGGCGCCGGTCGCGTCGCGAACTACAGCGGCGTCGAGAATGCCGGGCTCAAGACCGAGAAGCTCGGCATCGCCGTCGACGATCGGATGCGGACGAGCGTCGGAGGCGTCTGGGCTATCGGCGACTGCATCGGCGACCCCCGCTCCGCCAAGCTCGCGCACGTCGCATCGACCCAGGGCGAGGTGGCGGTGGACACGATCCTCGGCGAGGACGCGACGATGGACTACGACGCGGTGCCGAACGTGGTGTACGCCCATCCGGAGCTCGCGACCGTGGGCCTGACCGAGGCCCAGGCGCGGGAGAGGTACCCGGATGCGAAGGCGTCGCGCTTCTCGTTCAAGGCGTCGGGCCGGGCGCTCGCGCTCGGTGAGAGCGACGGGCTGTGCAAGCTCATCACCGCCGGGCCGCACGGCCGCATCGTCGGCGCGCATATCGTCGGGCCGCAGGCCAGCGAGCTCATCGCCGAGGCGACGCTCGCGCTGCGGCTCGAGGCCACGGCCGAGGACCTCGTCGCCACGATCCACGCCCATCCCACGCTCGCCGAGACGCTGCACGAGGCCGCGCTCGTCTCGATCGGGCGGGCGATCCACACCGCCCAGCGATAATGGACGCAAGAACGGGCCGTTAGCTCAGCGGATAGAGCGGCTGCCTTCTAAGCAGCAAGTCGCGCGTTCGAGTCGCGCACGGCCCGCCGGACATCGGTCGCGCGTTCCGTGCCCATACCTATTTCCCATATAGACGCCCGTCGCCGTTCAGGCTATCTTTCGACGGCTTAGCCGCTTGGCGGGTGTTGTTTGCGGAGGTGCCCCGTGCGTCGCTTCACCGCTCGATTCGCTCCGGTCGCGCTCCTCGTCCTCGCCATGGTCGGCGCGAACGCCGCGCCGGTCACGGCCACGAACTCGTGGAACGGCTACCACTGGGCACGCACCGCGAATCCATTCACGCTGCAGCTCGGGGACAACATGACCACCGCGGACTGGAAGAGCCACCTCGCCCAGACCTCGAGCGACTGGTCGAAGGCGACAGTGCTCGACACGGTCGTGGTCGCCGGTTCGTCGACGAAGAAGCGCTGCGGCGGACTGGACGGGACCGTCCAGGTCTGCAACGGCAGCTACGGGAACAACGGCTGGCTCGGCATCGCCCAGATCTGGCTGAGCGGGAGCCACATCACCCAGGGCGTCGTCAAGGTCAACGACTGGTACTTCGCCTACCCGAGCTACAACAACAAGAACGAGAAGGAGCACGTCGTCTGCCAGGAGGTCGGGCACACCCTCGGCCTGGATCACCAGGATACTTCGGGGGCGTCGCTCAACACCTGCATGGACTACTACCACAACACGAGCGACAGCGACACGAAGAGCACGACGCCGAACCAACATGACTACGACGAGCTCGGGATCATCTACGCGCATCTCGACGGCACGACGACCGTCAAGGCCGTCGCCGTCGCGGGTGCCCCCGCCGGTGCCGATGGCGAGGACGACGGCGACGGGACGCCGCCGGGTGCATCACCCGAGCGCGGCAGGGTCTACGTCCAGGATCTCGGTGGCGGCCGCTACCTCGTGACCCACGTCTACTGGGCGGACGCTCGGCACTAGGCGCGGCGCGGCGGCTACAGGGCGCGCGAGGTCAGGCCGCCGCTTCGGGCACGGCGTGGAGCGCGACCTTCGCGCCCGGCTCGCGGACCGGGCCGAGCAATAGGGCGCCGAGCGCGTAGAAGACGAGCGCGAGCAACAGCGCCGCGCGCGGGCCCGCGCCGAAGTCGAGCGCCCCGACGCGGTCCATGGTGATGCCGGCGAGCGTGACCGCGATGGGGCCGGCGATCGCGCTCGCGACGTTGGAGATCCCCATGTAGCGGCCGCTCGTCACCTTGGGGATGAGCTCGGTCATCAGCGCCCAGTCGACCGCCACGAAGGCGCCGGCGGAGACGCCGACGAGCGGCGCGATCGCGACCGCGACGTAGACCGTCGGGGCGAGCGCCATCCCGAGCATGCCGACCGCCCCGATCGCGCAGCTCGCGTAGATGAGCGGCTTGCGGCCGAAGCGGTCGGAGAGCTTCGCCGCCGGATAGATCGTGAGGAGCGTCCCGACGGCGAAGAGCGGCAGGGCGACGGCGATCCAGACCGCGGTCTCCTTGTCGCTCAGCGCGAACGCCCGATTCAGGTAGAAGTACACGAAGTCGGTCAGGACGACCGGCCCCATCAGGACGAACAGCCGCGAGCCGAGCAGCCAGAGGAAATCGCGCTGCTCCAGGATGTCGAGGCCCCAGGCCTCGCGGGCGATCCGGAAGAGCGACCGGCCCTCGCGCGGTGGCGCGTGCCGGCCCTCGTTCACGGTCAGGAGCGTCGCGATCGCCGTGACGACCTCGATGACCCCGAGGCCGATGGTCGCGAGCACGAAGCTGCCGGTCCAGAGCCCGATGGTCCCGATCCCCGCCCCGACGACCCGGCCGAGCATGATCATCACGCCCATCAGCGCGCTCGCGGTGCCGACCTGTTCCTCCGGGACGAGGTCGGGGACATAGCCCTGGAACGGTCCCTGCGCGAAGTTGGAGGAGAACTGGAGCAGCGCGACGAACGCGACGACGCCGAGGTAGGTGTTCGACAGGGCGACGCCGGCGATGAACACGAGGTCGAGCGTCGCCCCGATCGCGATGTACGGCTTCCGCCGGCCCCACCGCGAGATGGTGTAGTCCGAGATCGCGCCGACCGTCGGCTGCACCGCGATCGCGACGACCGTGCCGATCGCGGTGATCAGCGCGAGCGCGGTGCCCGAAGCGGCCGTGCCGACGAGCTCGTCCATCCGCGGCTGCAGCACGACGTTGATCCCGCCCCAGATGATGTTGATGCCGAGCCAGTAGAGCGAAAGGTTCAGCAGCTGCCCGAGCGGCAGCTTCCGGGTCGGACGCTCGCCGCCTTCGCTCGTCTCGTACGCGGCCATCAAGACTTCGCTCATCTCGCGCCTAGAGGATGTCGGTCAGCCAGCGCAGGCGCTTGCGCACGCCGGCCGGCTCCGTCCAGGGCAGCGCGAGCGCTTCGAAGTCGCGCCGCACGCAGCCCGCGTAGTCGCTCGTGAGCTGTTTCGTCGGCGCGCCCTCCGGCGGCCGGTGGAGCGCGCCGACGTACGCCGTCAGCGCTCGTCCGAGGTAGAGCTCGCCGGTCCCGCGCAGCCACACCGGCAGCACGGGGGCCCGCGCCCGCGCGGCGAGGTAGCCGATGCCTCGGTGGAAGCTCCCGAGCGAGGCCTCCGTACGCGAGACCCGGCCCTCGGGAAAGATGCCGAGCACCGCGCCTTCGGCGAGCACTTCGAGCGAGCGCTCGATCGCGTCGCGCTCGGAGCTCCCCTCACGCTTCACCGGCACGACGACGCCGAGCGTGTTCAGGATGAAGCGCTTCCACCACACGGTCATCGTGGCCCGCTGGTCCCCGATGAAGTAGATCCGCGGCGCAGCCGGGAACAGGGCGATGATCAGGAACGCGTCGCTCCAGCCCTGATGGTTCGCGGCGAGGATGTACGGGCCCCGTTCCGGCGGGTCCCCGACGAGCCGGATCCGGAACAGCGTCCCGAGGACCGCCCGGAGGATCAGCCGCGCGAGGCGCGGCCACCAGCCGACGCGTGCGCGGGTGATGAGGCGTTCCGGGTCGGACGGGCGCTCCTCGCGGACCGCGTTCACCCGGTCAGTGAAGCGTCCGGAGCCGGCGCGCGGCGTCGGACGGCGTACGGCGGAAGTGTGTTCTCGCTCACGTCGGCTCGGGTGAGCGGCCCTGAGCCTCGTCGCGGAAGGTTCGAGGAGGGGTCACCATGAGATCGCAGCCCGTGCCCGACGTCCGCCGCTACGAGAGCCTGCTCGAGATCCTGCAGGACGCCGAACGGCGTGAGCCCGATGCGGCCTGCCTCGGCCTCTTTCGGGAGGACGGAACGACGGAAACGTGGACCCGTCGGCAGCTCTCCGAGCGCGCGGTCGCCGCTGGACATCGTCTCGCGCAGCGACTCGGTCTCTCGCCCGGCGACCGGCTGCTCGTCCTTTCGGCTTCCACGCCGTCGGTGCCCGCGGTCTTCTTCGGCGCGATGCGAGCCGGCGTCGTCGTCGTCCCGCTCGACCTGCGCATGTCGGCGGACGCGGTCGGCCGGATCGCCGCGGACTCAGGTGCGCGTGCCCTGGCCCTGGGCGCCGGGCTCGAGGCCGAGGCGGCACGGCTCGGCCTGGGCGGGCTGCCATATGCCACGGTCGAGTCGCTCACGGCGGTGGTCGATCGGGCGTCGTCGGCGCCCATCGACGACCTCGCGGGCCCGCCCGGCCCCGGCCGCGACGATGTGTTCGAGATCATCTACACGTCGGGCACCACGGGCCGCCCGAAGGGGGTCACGCTCACGCACGGCAACATCCTGAGCTGGGTCGAGGCCTGCACGAACGCGATCCCGACCCAACGCCACCGGGTCGTGTCCCTGATGCCGCTGAGCCACGTCTTCGGCCAGCTGGCGGAGCTCTTCTACGCGCTCCTCGTCGACGCATCGGTCCTCTACGTCCGCTCGATGCAGCCTCGGGTGATCTTCCAGGCCCTGCGTGCCCATCGGGTCAGCACGATGGCGGTCGTGCCCATGGCCCTCGAGCTGTTCGAGAGCGCGATCGAGCGCGAGGCCGAGCGGCGCGGGCGGGCCCGCCGGCTCCGTGCCGCACGGGTCGTGGCGCGCCACCTGCCGGTGTTCCTGCGGCGGCGGCTCTTCGCGGACGTCCACGCGCAGCTTGGCGGCGGGCTCCGGCTCTTCATCTCGTCGGGCGCGGCGTTGCCGCCTCCGGTGCAATCCTTCTGGGAGGATCTCGGGGTGACCGTCCTCCAAGGCTACGGCGCGACGGAATGCGGCATCGTGTGCTGCGCGACCGCTCGCCATCACGAGGCTGGGATCGTCGGGCGGGTCACCGCACCGAACGAGCTGCGGCTCGACGCGGACGGACAGGTGCTCGTTCGAGGGCCGGGCGTGTTCCGCGGTTACTGGAACGATCCGCTCGCGACCGCCGAGGCGATCGCGAACGACGGCTCGTATCGCAGCGGTGACCTCGGCCATTTCGATCGCCACGGCAGCCTCGTCCTTCATGGCCGGGCGAAGGACATGGTGGTCCTGCCGAACGGCCTGAACGTGTACCCCGAGGATGTCGAGAGCGCGCTGCGCGCCGCAGGCGTTCCCGAGAGCGTGGTCGTCGAGACGGAGCCGGGCACGCTCGAGGCGATCGTCAGGGCGGGGGAGCGGCTCGACGCCGACGGCGTGGCGGCTGCGGTCCGCGAAGCGAACCGGCACCTCGGTACCCATCAGCGCGTCCAGCGCTGGCAGCTCTGGCCGGATGCCGATTTCCCGCGGACCCACACCTTGAAGGTGCGGCGCGCGGCCGTGCGCGAGTGGGCAATGGCGCGGCGGCGGACGCCGGCGGTCGCTTAGGGTCGCGTTTCGGAGGTCGTGCTCCGAGGCGCGGCGTTAGGGCCGGATCTCGCGGCGCAGGCCGGCCTCGTCGACGATCAGGACCTGCCGTCGATCGACCCTGATCAGGCCCCGGCGTTCGAAGTCGGCGAGCGTCTTGTTCACCGTGACCCGCGTCGAGGCGATCGCCGCCGCGATGTCGTCCTGGGTCAGCGCGCTCCCGCCCACCCGATCGGCCTCGATGAGGTACTTCGCCAGCCGGCTGGGCACGTCGAGGAACACGATCCCCTCGAGCATCCCGGAGAGCTGGTGGATCGTGCCGGCCAGACGCTCGAACATGAAGTACATCGCGCGCGGGTTGCGCTCGAGGACCCTCAGGCCGTCCGCGCGCGCGATCTGGAGCACCGTGGTCGGGATCACGGCGACGACGGTGCTCTCGCGCGGCTGCTTCTCGAAGAGCGCGAGGGTCCCGAAGAACTGCCCGCGGCCGAGCAGCGCGACGACCAGCTCGTGCCCCTCCTCATCGTGGAGCAGCGACTTCACGAGGCCGTGGTAGACGACGAAGACGTCCTCGGCTGGGTCGTCGCGGTGGTACACGACCTCGCTCTCCTTGAACCGGCGGACGTGCATGTGGGACACGAGCTCCTGACGGTCTGCGTCACCCAGTACGTGGATCGGCAGCACGTCGCCAAGCTGAGCCGCGAGGTCCCACACCTTCTGGTCGATGACCACCGCGGCATATTGTCCGTTCTCTGTCCACCCAGCCACCCGGCTGCATCTAAATTCGGTAGCAACCAGGCCGGCCGCGTGGATAGCGCTGGCTAGTAGCCCTCGTAACCTCCTTGCTGGTACGGGCTCTTCGAGGGCGTCGGAGTGGGCTCGCTGCCATAGCCGGAGGGTGTGCTACCCGAGGGCCTCGCGGTGGGTGCGGGGCTCGTGCCGCCTCCGCCCGCGCCGCCGCATGCCGATGCGCCGATCACGGCCGCGGCGAGGATGAGCAGCGGGACCATCGTTCGCTTCATGGCGACCTCCTGATACGGTGGGTACGGACGGAGCGGCCGAACGGATATGGGTCTCCTGATCGTCGTCGTGCTCGTCACCGCCGCGATGCTCGCGGCGGTCTTCCTCGCCCTCGTCGCCCTGCGCCGAGCGCGGCGCCCGCGCCCGGCGCTGCCCGACAACTGCGGTGACTGCGTGCACATGATCCCGCGCGCCAAGGTGTACAAGCGTGAGACGCTCGAGGATGCCGACGGTCTCGTGCATTATCTCTGCGAGCAACGGTGGATCGAGGTCACCCCGTACTCGCCGCGTTGCGCGCTCGGGAAGAGCAAGACGCGCCTCACGACCGTTCCCGATTAGGGCTATGGTCGCGGCGTGACCCCTGATGCGTTCTCCGCCTTCGACGCGCACGTCCGGTCGCACGAAGGTCGGTATCTCGAGGAGCTCGAGACGCTCATTCGCCAGCCGTCCGTATCCGCCCAGAACACCGGGATCGACGAGACCGCGCGCCTGGTGATCGACCGCGCGCGCGCCGCCGGGTTCGCGGCGGCGAGCGAGCGCGCACCGGGCGGGCCGCCGACGATCGTGGGCGAGCAGGGCTCGGGGGAACGGACACTGCTCGTGTACGACCACTACGACGTCCAGCCGCCGGATCCGCTGGACGAATGGATCAGCCCTCCGTTCGAGCCCGTCATCCGCGACGGCTTCCTGTTCGGCCGCGGGACCTCCGACAACAAGGGCAACCTCATGGCCCGGCTGCAGGCGGTCGAGGCGTACCGCGCGACCGTCGGCGAGCTCCCGCTGCGGATCCGGGTGCTGTTCGAAGGAGAGGAGGAGATCGGCTCGGCGCATCTGGCCGACTTCGTGCGCGCGAATGCCGACCGGCTGCGCGCCGACGGATGCGTCTGGGAGGCCGGCTACAAGGACGCGGCCGGACGGCCCACCGTGAGCCTCGGGCTGAAGGGCATCTGCTACGTCGACCTCAGCGTCCGCGCGACGAAGCTCGATGCGCACTCGTCCGTGGGCGGCATCGTGCCGAACGCGGCTTGGCGCCTGGTGTGGGCGCTCGCGAGCCTCAAGGACGAGCACGACGAGGTCACCCTCGACGGCCTGGCCGAGCACGTGCGGCCACCGAGCGACTCGGACATCGCCCTTCTCGAGCGTCTGCCGTTCGACGAGGGCCGGATGCGCGCGATCCACGGGATCCCCTCGTTCGTGGGTGGCCGGACCGGCACGGAGCTGAAGCTCCGCTACCTCCTCGCTCCGACCTGCACGATCTGCGGACTCACCTCCGGGTATCAGGGCGAGGGCTCGAAGACGGTCCTGCCCGCCGTGGCGAGCGCGAAGGTCGACTTCCGGCTCGTGCCCGACCTCACGCCTGAGCTCGTGCGGCGGCTGCTGCGGGCCCACCTCGACCGGCGCGGATTCAGCGACGTCGAGATCACGCCGCATCACGGGGAGCGGCCCTCACGCTGGCCGGCCGACAGTCTCGCGGCCCGGGCGGCCATCGCCGCGTGCCGCTCCGCGTACGGCACCGAGCCGGTCGTGTACCCGCTCATGGCCGGCTCCGGGCCGATGGACCAGGTCTGCGGGCAGCTCGGGATCCCGGCGGTGGGCTTCGGGTCCGGCCACGCCGCCTCGGCGAATCACGCCCCGAACGAGAACATCGCGATCGCGGACTACCTCGATCACATCCGCGCGTTCGGTCGCTTCCTCGACGCGTTCGCGGATCGTCCACTGGATCGAAGCTGAGATCGAAGCCGGGCGACCGGCGGACCATCCTGCTGGTCCTGGGCTTCCTCGCCTTCGGCGCCGTCTACAACGGCCTCGTGATGTCCCCGGTGCTGGAACAGCTCGCCGAGGAATTCGGGAGCTCCGCCGGTGTCGTCGGGCTCGTCGTCGCGGCGTACGGGGCTCCCGGGGTCGTCGTGGCCCTCATCGCGGGACCGTTCTCCGATCGGATCGGGCGCAAGCCGTTCCTCGTCGGTGGCCCCGTGGTGATGGGCCTCGCGACGGTCGCGGCCGCGGCCGCGCCGTCGTTCCCCCTCATCATCGCCGCTCGTGTCGTCGCGGGTGCCGGCGCGGCCGTGATCTTCCCGAACATCAACGCGACGGTCGCCGACACGTTCCCGTACCGCGAACGCGGCGCCGCGATCTCCACGGTCATGGGGATGAACACGATGGCCAGCATCCTCGGTGTGCCGCTCGCCGGGATCGTCGCCGAGGCGACGACGTGGCGCGTCTCGGTCGCGCTCGTTGGGATCATCGCGATCCTCGCGGCGGTCGTGCTCTTCCTCGGGCTGCCCGGCGCGCGGGGGGCGAATGAGGCGGCGCCGATGCGGTCGCTCTACGCGAGCATCTTCCGCAACCGTTCGGCGATGGCCGCGATCGTCTCCAGCTTCCTCGGCGCGCTGTTCTGGTTCACCTGGGTCACGTATCTGGTCGTCTTCTTCCAGCGCACGTTCGGACTGGCGCAGGGGGTCGCATCGACCCTCGCGCTGACGATGGGTGTCGGCGTCCTACTCGGGAGCCAGATCGGAGGCCGGCTCGGCGACCGCACCGGCCACCGCCGCATCGTGGCGGGGAGCATCCTCACCTCCGGCGCGCTCCTGTTCCTGCAGACGAACCTCAGCCTGCCGCTGGTCGTGACGGCCGCGCTGAACCTCGCGCTGTCCACCGTCATCGGGGCGCGCTTCGCGACGAACAACACGCTCATGACCGAGCAGGTGCCCGAGGCACGCGGCACGATGCTCGCGATGTCGAGCGCCGTGGCGAGCCTGGCCATCACCGTCGGGTCGGCCATCGGCGGACGGCTCATCGACGGGCCGGGGTTCGCGTACGTCGGCCTCTTCTGCCTCTGCGTCGCCGCGACGTCCGCGGTCATCGTCACGACGCTCGTGCGCGAGGAGCCGATCGACCTCGAAGCCGAGCCACTTCGCTGACAGGCGCAGCCGCCTGAAAGGCGCGGCCGCCGGGTCGCTTCCGTCATGCCGCCGTTACCGAGCCGTCACGGTCCGCCCTAACGCCGCGTGTCTTTGGGCACGACACCTGCCGCTCCGTTCGTCGCTCAGCGCGAAAGGAGCGGCCCGGATGGCGACGAAGAGTGAGACGAAGAAGGCGGGTGGCGGGATGACCGTCGCCGAGGCCGGCCGGATGGGCGGCAAGCTCGTCAGCCAGAAGTACGGCGCCGAGTTCTACGAGAAGATCGGCAAGAAGGGCGGCTCGAGCACGGCCGAGCGCTACGGACCTGAGTTCTTCGGCCGGATCGGCCGCAAGGGCGGCAAGGTCGTGAGCGAGAAGTACGGCGCGGGTCACTTCGAGCGCATCGGCAGGCGAGGCGGGCAGAAGGTGGCCTCGCTCGTCGAACGCGCCAAGCGGCTCGACGCGGAGCCCGCCGGAGGCCCCGCCCGGGAGTGATACTCACCCCTCGTGGGTGAGGCCCGGCGGATCCACTTCGGGAGTCGCGTCGTCCGCGCGGCGCGCGAGCTGCCCGCCGGCGCGGGGATCCCGAACGTCCTCCCGCTCGTCCAGAGCGTCGCCTTCGACTACGGCTCGATGCGCGAGCAGGACGCGATCTTCGGCAAGGAGCGGCCGGGCTGGGTCTACGGCCGCTACGGGACGCCGACGACCGCCGCCCTGGAGCATGCGCTCGCGGCGCTCGACGAGGTCGAGGAGGTCGTGTGCTTCGTGTCCGGCATGGCGGCGATCGCCGCGCTGCTCGACATCGCGCGGGAGGGCCGTGGACGGATCGTCGCCCAGGAGGACACCTACGGCTCGACCCGCTCGCTCCTCGAACGCCTTCGCGCGGAGGGCGCCGACGTCGCCTTCGTCGATCCGACCGACCATCGCGGCGTCCAGCGCGCGCTCGCGGAGCGCGACACGACCCTCCTCTACGTCGAGGCGATCTCCAACCCGCTCCTGCGGGTCGTCGACGTCGCGGCGCTCGCGGAGCTGGCCCATCGCGCCGGGGCCCGGCTCGCGGTCGACGCCACCTTCGCCTCGCCCGCGCTCCTCCGCCCGGCGGGGCTCGGGGCGGACCTCGTGCTCCACTCGCTGACGAAGTACATCAACGGGCACGGCGACGTGATGGGCGGAAGCGTGGGGGGTCGGCGCGAGCAGATCTCGCCGCTGCGCGACCGCGTGACGAGCGACGGCGCGTACCTGCCACCGCACGAGGCCTGGCTCGTCGTCCGGGGGATGCGCACCCTCGAGCTCCGCATGGGCCGGCAGTGCGCCAACGCGCTCGCCCTGGCGACCCATCTCGCCGCGCAGCCGAAGGTGGCTCGGGTCATCCATCCGGGTCTCGAGTCGCATCCGCAGCACGAGCTGGCGCGAGCCCAGTTCGGCGAGCGGTGCGGCGCCGTCGTCACGTTCGCGCTCCGCGACGACACGCGCGATGCCGCCTACCGGTTCCTCGACGCGCTCGAGCTGGCCGCGTCCGCGACGACGGTCGGCGACCTCTACACCGAGGTCCTCCATCCGGCGACGTCGTCGCATCGCATGGTCGCGCCAGCCGAACGCGAGCGGATGGGGATCACCGATGGGACCGTACGCGTCTCGGTCGGCATCGAGGATCCGTACGACATCGTCGCCGATCTGGACGCCGCGCTCGCCCGGGTCTGAGCGTGCCGCGGCCCGCGGCCCTCGTCTTCAACTGCCACATCACCGGTCTCGCGGTCGCGCGGAGCCTCGCCGCGCGCGGCGTGCCCGTCATCGCGCTGGACCCCGATCCCCGCGGCCTCGGCCAGGCATCGAACGCGGTGCGCGAGCGCCTGCCGTGTCCCAACCCGCTCGACGACGAGGCGGGCTTCGTCGAATGGCTCGTCGGCCACGCCGCGGCGTGGGGCGACCGCCCGGTCCTGTTCCCGACGAACGACGAGTGGGTGCTCGCGGTCGCGCGACACGCCGACCGCCTCCGGCCGCATTTCCGCATCCCGTTCAGCGCGGGCCCGGCCCTCGAGGAGATCCTCGACAAGCGCACCTTGTACGCGCGCTGTGCGGCGCTCGGCATCCCGATCCCCGCCACCTATCCCCTTGACGACCCGAGCGCGACCGCCCGGCGCATCCGCTACCCCGCGGTCGTCAAGCCGGCCGAGCAGCGCCGCTTCTACGATCGGTTCGGCGTGAAGGTGTTCCAGGCCGACGACGCGGAGGCGCTCGTCCGGTTCGCCGCGGACGCGCGGGATCTCGCGTGCGTCGCCCAGGAGGTCGTCGCGGTGCCGCCCGGTGGCTTCCACAGCCTCGGGGCCTACGCCGGCCCGACAGGGACCGTCCATGGCTTCGTCGGCCGCAAGCTCGAGCAGTATCCCGAGGGCTTCGGCACGGCGTGCCTCGTCACCGGCGAGCGGGTCGACGAGATCGTCGAGCGCGGGGCGGCGGTGCTGCGGGCGTTCGGCTATCAGGGGATCGCCGAGGTCGAGTTCCTCTGGGATCCGGCCCGCGGCGAGCATCTGCTCATCGACGTGAACCCCCGCGTCTGGAAATGGATCGGCCTCCCGATCGCGAGCGGTGCGGACCTGCCGTGGCTCGCGTACGCCGACTCGATCGGCGAGGCCACGCCGGCGCCCGCGCCGCGCTACGGCCTGCGCTGGATCTACGAGCGCGACTACGCGGTCCTCGCCCGCCGGCGGCCGCTGTTCCCGGCGAGCGGAGACGTGGTCCTCGCCGTGTGGGACCCGGCCGATCCCGGGCCGTTCGCCCAGCTCATCGAGAACGAAGGGCCGGGTGGCCGCTACTACTGTGCCTGCTAAGGCGAAGCCGGCAGGCGCAGCGGACCACAGGACCGCGAGGTCCGACGACCAGGTGTCCGCGAGGGCGCGCCCGCTCCGCTTCGGCTTCTGGATGCCGGTGTTCGGCGGTTGGCTGCGCAACGTCGACGACGAACGCATGGCCGCGACCTGGGAGTACCAACGTGACCTCGCAGGCTCCGCCGAGCGCACCGGCTGGGACGTCACGCTCATCGCGGAGCTCAACCTGAACGACATCAAGGGTCCCGACGCCGACTGCCTCGAGGCCTGGACGACCGCCGCCGCGCTCGCCGCGTCGACGTCCACGCTCGAGCTCATGACCGCGGTGCGGCCGAACTTCCGGCTGCCGGCGGTCGTCGCGAAAGAGGCCGCGACGATCGACCGCATCTCGGGCGGGCGGTTCACGCTCAACGTCGTGAGCGCCTGGTGGGAGACCGAGTCGAAGATGTACGGCGGCGCGTGGGTCGAGCACGACGAGCGCTACGCGCGCACGGCGGAGTTCATCGCGGTCCTCAAGGGGATGTGGACGAGCCCCGCGTTCAGCCTGCGCGGCCGCTACTACGCGATCGACGACGCCCGCCTCGCGCCGAAGCCGGTCCGGCGCCCCTGGCCGACGCTGTACGCAGGTGGTGAGTCGCCCGCGGCGAAGGACCTGATCGCCGCGCAGTGCGACGCCTACCTCATGCACGGCGACCCGATCGACGTGCTGCGGGAGAAGATCGGGGACCTGCGCCAGCGGCGGGCGCGGCACGCCGAGCTGCCGCCGCTCCGCTTCGGCGTCGCCGCGTACGCGATCGTCCGCGAGAGCGAAGCCGCGGCGAAGCGCGAGATCGAGCGCATCACCAACGTGAAGGCGAGCGCGCGCGGGTACGCCTCGTATCTCGACTTCGTGAAGGGCTCGGAGCTCGGGACCCGGATCTCGCTCGAGGACTACAGCGTGTCGAACCGCGGGCTCCGCACCGGCCTCGTCGGCACGCCCGAGCGGGTCGCCGAGCAGGCGCGCGCGCTCCACGCCGCCGGCGTCGATCTGCTGCTGATCCAGTGCAGCCCGCAGGCGGAGGAGATGGAACGATTCGCGGCCGAGGTGTTCCCGCTCGTGGCGGACCTTCGCTTCAGTGCTCGCGACGCAGGTGGTCGAGCACCTCGGCCATGACCCGGCAATCGATCTCGTTGTAGCGGCCGACCTCGCGCATCAGCTCGACCTCCGCGATGTTCCCGCCGTTCGCCGCGGCCAGGCGAGCCGCGGCCCAGGCACCGGCCATGGCGCCGGTGCCGTCGGCGAGGCCCTCGCCCCATTCGGTCTCGATGAGGCCGTGCGCGCGCATCGCCCGCGCCACGGACTTCAGCCCGAACCGCCGGGCGCCACGGACGACGACCGGCCCGGCGTGGACGATGCGCTCGAGCAGGTCGTACCAGCCGAGCGCCGGCCAGGGTCGGTCCGGATGCCGCGCCCGCGCCGAGTCGTACATCGCGTCCATGAACACGGTCTCGGCGGCCGACCAGTGGAACAGCCGCGGCTCGCTCGCGCCGGCGAGCCCGGCCGCCCGCGCGAGGCGGTCGACGTGCGCCAGCCACGCGTCGATCATCTCCGCCTCGGCCTCGGCCGTGAGCGCGCGAGCGGTGAATTGGACGAACTCCCACCGCCCCTCGTCGTACCGCCCGCAGCCGACCTGGAAGATGAGCGGGCTCCCGCCCCGCTGCGGGAATGACGTGAAATCGTCGTCGAGATCGTTCACCGTCTCGAAGTCGACGTAGAGCTCCAAAGGCGCCGGGACGCGCCAGCGACCCTCGTCCGCCTCGATCCGGACCGGCGCGAGCGGCGGCCCGTCGCCGCGGTTCACGTCGAGCAGCGCGTCGAACATGAGCGCCCGCCGCTCGCCGCTGATGCCGAGGAACGCGGCCGAGACGCGCGGATCGTCCCAGCGCGTGACGCCTCGCAGCCGGGCCCGATCGCGCATCGGGGCGCTCACCTGCCAGAACAACGTGAGCTCGCCGAGCTTGTCCGCGATCTCCTTCTTCGCCTCGTGCCACGGGAAGTCGCGGTCGGACTTCATGTTCGGCCAGAGCTCGTCGACGCTCGGGACCGGAAGCACCTGCCACTCCGCGCCCTCGCGCCGCATCCGCCGGATCCACTTCGCGCCCTCGGCCACGACGTCCTCGAGCGCGGCCTCGCGCGAGCGCACGAATGCCGCATGCGGCACCCGCGCGAGCCGCTGCCAGCAGGCCTCGCCCTTCGCCTGGCCCTGGCGCCAGGCGCGTCCGAGCACGTAGGCGAACGGCGGCGCGTATCCCTGCACGCGGGCGAGCGCGCGATCGTATGTCCAGACCTGCGCGCACGTCGCGAGGTCGCTCGAGGTCGAGAGCGACCCGTCCTTCAGCAGCTCGAGCGTCGAGAACTTCACGTCCACGACGCGGTAGTGCCACGCCGCACCGTAGAGGCCCGGCGCGACCGCGCCCGGATCGTCGCCCTCCCAGAACGCGTCGGCGCACAGCTCCGTCAGGACGTCGGAGCGGACGAGCAGGTCGACGCGGCCGTAGCTCCGGGCCTGCGGATCCCGAAGGACCCCGCCCGCGATCACGCGCTCGCCCCGCTCCAGGGCCGCGACGGTCGCCTCGGCCGCCGCGAGCGAGCGCGCTCCGGCCGGGTCCGTCGCGATCCGCGTCACGCCGACCCGCCGCTCGAGGTCGGCGATGACCGCCTCCTCGAAGCGAAGGCCCTGCTCCGCGAGGAACGCGTGGAAGTCGAATCGCGGGTCGTACGCCGCGCGCCGATCGTCGCGCACGTGACCGCAGGCCGCGCCGTAGCGGTCGAGCCAGTCGACGAGCGCGTCATTTCGGCACCACCTCGCGGTCGCGCCGGCCGCGACCCAGTCCTGCCAGTCCGCGTCCGTCGACGGGACGAGCGTGCTGCCGTCGTCGCGCGCGACGAGCGCGTTCGCGCCGCGGACCGGCCGGCCGAACGGGAGCGAGAGGGTGAGCTGCGTCGGGTCGCGCTCGGCCGCGTTCGGAGCCGCCGCCCCCGTGGTCCGTTCAGCCATGGAGGAGCGGGATGAGCCCGCTGAGGTCCGGCGCCTCGACGAGCGGCGCGGCGTCGACCGGCCGCGGAGCGGCGAGGCGGTTCGCCCAGTAGACGTCCATCCCGATCCGCCGGGCTCCGCCGACGTCGTGGGCCGAGCCGGCGACGAACAGGACGCGCTCGGGATCGAGACCCAGCGCGCCGAGGGCGGCGTGGTACGGGCGTGGATCCGGCTTGTACGCGCCGGCCGCCTCGGCCGTCATCACGAGCGCGAACGCGCCGAGCGTCGAGGCCGCGCGCAGCCCCAGCTCGGTCGAGCAATTGGTCACGATGAACCGCCGCGCCGGATCGATCCGCTCGAGGGTCGGAGGCGAATCGGGCCAGGGCGCGAACTCGCCCCAGCGGGTCAGGAGCTCGTCCGCGCGCTCGTCGGCCAGTCCGAGCTCGCGCGCGGACTCACGCACGATGTCCTCGAACGGTCGATACGGCCGGCCGCGCAGCAGGCGTTGGGAGGCCGCGTGCCATGCCGGCCCGAGCCGATCGTCCCGTGCGGCGGCGCGCCAGAGCGGCAGCGTGTCGAGCAGTGCGGTGAGGAGGTCGAAGCCGACCGCGTCGTAGCTCATGGACGAAGCGTACCGACCCGCTACCGACCCGCGCATCAGGCGCGCAGCCGCGGATCGAGCACGTCGCGGAGCCCATCGCCGAGCAGGTTGACGCCCAGCACCGCGAGCGCGATGACCGCACCCGGGAACACGGTGATCCACCACGCGCTGCCCATGTACTCGCGCCCGGTGGCCATGATCGCGCCCCACTCGGGCTCGGGGATGGGTACGCCCAGGCCGATGAACGAGAGCCCGCTTCCGGCGAGGAGCGCGCCGCCGAAGCGCGTGGCGGACAGGATGATGACCGGCGCCACGACGTTGGGCAGGATGTGCCGGGCCATGATCCGACGGGCGCGCGCGCCGACGGCACGGGCGGCCTCGACGTAGTCCCGCTCACGCGTGCTCAGCACGGAGCCGCGAACGAGCCGTGCGTAGCCGGGCCAGCCGAAGAGGCCGAGGGCGACGATGAGGTTGTCGAGCCCGGGCCCGAGGATCGCGACGATCGCGATCGCGAAGAGCAGCCCCGGGAAGGCCAGCACGACCTCGAGCAGCCGTGAGATGAGGCTGTCGAGCCACCCGCCGTAGTACCCGGAGACCAGGCCGAGGACGACGCCGCCGCCCGCGGCGACGACGACGGAGAGGACCCCGAGCCGGACCGCGAGCCGCGAGCCCCAGACCACCCGGCTGAAGATGTCGCGCCCGAGCTCGTCCGTGCCGAACGGGTGCGCCGGCGTCGGCCCCTGCAGCGCGTCGCGCACGTCGAACGAGATCGGGTCGCGCGTCGCGATGAGCGGTGCGAGCGCGGCGACCGCGAGCAGGCCGCCGAAGAGCAGGAGCCCGCAGACGGCGAGCGGCGACCGGATGAGCCGCGCGAGGGCGTCACGCATACCGGATCCGCGGATCGAGCGAGGCATAGAGGACGTCGACGATGAGATTGGTCAGCAGGTAGGCGACCGCCACCAGCAGCACGGTGCCCTGGATGAGCGGGAAGTCGCGGTTGAAGATCGCCTGGACCGCGAGCCGGCCGACGCCGGGCCACGCGAAGATCGTCTCGATGATGAACGCCCCGCCGAGGAGGCTGCCGAATTGGAGCCCGACGATCGTGGTGATCGGGATGAGCGCGTTGCGGAGCGCGTGGCGCCAGATGACCGCCCGCTCGCGCAGGCCCTTCGCGCGTGCCGTGCGCAGGTACTCCTGGCCGAGCACCTCGAGCATGCTCGAGCGCGTGATCCGCGCCTTCACCGCCGCGGAATGGAGGCTGAGCGACACCGCGGGCAGGATGAGGCTCGCGACCGAGCCGGCGCCGGTGACCGGCAGCCAGTGCAGCCGGAGGGAGAACAGAAGGATGCCGAGGAGAGCGATCCAGAACGTCGGCACGGAGAGACCGACGATCGCCACACCCATGGCGAGCAGGTCGGCGGTCCGCCCGCGATTCACCGCGGCGACGACGCCCAGCACGATCCCGAGCGTCGTCGACAGCAGCACCGCCGCGACGGCGAGCTCGAGCGTGTAGGGGAGCCGATCGAGGATCTCCACGGTCACGTCGCGGTGCGTCCGGATCGAGGTGCCGAGGCTGCCGTGGAGCAGGCGATCGAGGTAGTGGAGGTACTGGATCGGGAGCGGCTGGTCGAGCCCGAGCTCGGTGCGGATCCGCGCGATCGCTTCGGGCGAGGCGGTGTCGCCGGCCAGGACGGTCGCCGGGTCGCCGGGCACGAAGGCGACCATGAGGAACACGCCGACGGAGACCCCGAGCAGGACCGGGATCGCCAGTACGAGCCGGCGGAGGACATACCGGCCCACGGGGCGTTACCGCGTCCCGGCGCGGCCGGGCGGAGCGGGACGATCAGGCGTTGCGCGGCAACGCGTGACCACCTATTTCACATAGGCGTCGTGCCAGAGGAGGCCGCCGGCCTGGCCCTGACGCAGGTCGTACACCTTGGCCGCGACGGCGGTCTTCGACACCGGCATGTAGAGCGGCTGCCACGGCGCCTGCTCCATCGTGTACTTCTGGGCGTCGGCGTAGATCTGCATCCGCTTCGCCTGATCGAGCTCGGTGCGGCCGGCCTTGATCAGCGCCTCGAGCTTCTGATCGCAGAACAGCACCCGGTTGGACGACTTCACCCGATCGCATGAGAGGAACAGGCTGAACATGTCGGGCTCGTTCCACGAGTAGCCGTTCAGGTAGAGGTCGTGCTCGGCGTTCGGCGTCGCGGCGAGGAGCGCGCCCGACTCGAGCTGCTTCACCTGCATGTCCACTCCGGCGGTCTTGAGCTGGGCCTGCAGGAGCGTGGCGATCTTCCCGTGATCGGTGCTCGTCGTCGTGTAGAGGACGGGCTTGAACGGCGAGCCGTCGGGCTTCGTCCGCATGCCGTCGGGCCCGGGCTTGTAGCCGAGCTGGTCGAGGCCGGACTTCGCGGCCGCGACGTCGTACTTCAACTCGTACTGCTTCAGCTTCTCGTCGTAGCCCTGGATGCTCTGCGCGATCGGGCAGCACTGGGCCTTCGCGAGCGTGCCGCCGAACACCACCTGGACGATCTCGTCCTTGTTCACCGCGTGGCTCAGCGCCTGGCGCAGCCGCGCGTCGTCGAACGGCTTGCGCGCGGCGTCGAACCCGAGGTAGGTGAGCCCGTAGGTGAAGCTGTCGAACGTGCGGAAGCGCTGATCGCTCCCGTATTTCGGGAGGTCCTTCGCGGCGAGCGTGAGCACGTCGATCTCGCCTGCGTCGAGCGCGGCGAGCTGCGTCGCCGCGTCGGGGATGACCTTGTACTTGAGCTCCTGGATGAACGGCGCGCCCCGGTTCTTGAAGAAGGCCGGCGCGTGGTCGTACTTCTCGTTCCGCTCGAGCGTGAGCTGCTGGCCGGTCTGCCACTCCTTCAGCCGGTACGGGCCGGTGCCGACCGCCGCGCGGTCGATCCTGTCCCCCGCCGCCTGCACCGCGGAGGGAGAGAGGATCCCGCCGTAGGCGGTCTGGAGGTCGTGGAAGATGGGCGCGTACGGCTCCTTCAGGCTGAGCACGAACGTCGTGTCGTTCGGCGCATCCATGCTCGCCACGCTCTTGAACGTCTCGAAGATCGGCGATTTCGCGCCGACGCGCTGGAGCCGCTCGAACGTGAACTTCACGGCCGCGGCGTTGAACGGCGAACCGTCGGTGAACGTGATGCCCTTGCGCAGCGTGAACGTGATCGTCTTGCTGTCCGGACTCACCGTCCAGCTCTCCGCGAGCAGTCCCTTGTACGAGTTGTCGAGATCCTGATAGACGAGCGTCTCGTAGATCCAGCCGAAGATCGTCGACGAGACCGGGTTCGACGTCTGATGCAGGTCGAGCGTATCCGGGTCGGTCGTCGCCGCGAAGGTCACGCTCCCGCCGACCTTCGAGGAGCCGCCGCTCGGTCCGGGTGACGGCGCGCCCGCGGAGCACGCCGCGGCGACGAGGACGACGATCGGGATGCAGCGCGCGACCGACCACGACATGTTCCGCCTCCGGACGCGTTCGCTCGAACAGCGGGAGTCTATGCAGCGGCTACGCTACACGCGATGGCGCGCTTCATCGTCGAAGGCGGCACGCCGTTGCGTGGCGAGATCTCACCGGCGGGGAACAAGAACTCCGCGCTCCCGCTCATCGCCGCCGCGCTGCTCACCGAGGATCCGGTCACCCTCCGCAATCTGCCGCGCATCCGTGACGTCGAGGGGATGCTCGAGATCCTCGTCAAGCTCGGGGCGACCGTCGAGGAGCTCGACCCGCACGCCGTGCGGATCACCACGAAGGACGTCGACCGGACCGACGTCGACCGCGGTCTGTCGAAGGAGATCCGCACATCGCTCCTGTTCGCCGGTCCGCTGGTGGCGCGGCTGGGCCGCGTGACGCTCGCGCCTCCCGGTGGGGACGTGATCGGGCGCCGGCGGACCGACACGCATTTCCACGCCCTCACCGCGCTCGGTGGCCAGCTCGAGGTGACGCCGGGCGGCTACGCGCTGCGGGCCGAGCGGCTCGCGGGCGCCGACATCCTCCTGGACGAGCCGTCGGTGACCGCGACCGAGAACGCCATCCTGTGCGCGGTCCGTACGCCGGGTCGCACGGTCATCCGCAACGCCGCGAGCGAGCCGCACGTGCAGGAGCTCTCGCTCGTTCTGGCGAAGATGGGCGCGCGCATCGTCGGTATGGGCACCAACACGATCACGATCGATGGGGCAGAGCGATTCCGCGGGATCGACCACACGCTCTGGCCCGATCACATGGAGGTGGGGTCGTTCGTCGGAGTGGTCGCCATGACCCACGGCGAAGCGCGGATCAAGGGCAGCGGGCCGGAGCACCTGCGGATGACCAGGCAGGTGTTCGCCAAGCTCGGCGTCGTCACCGAGGTCGACGGCGAGGACCTTCTCGTCCCCGCGCGCGAGCGCTACTGCATCCAGCCCGATCTCGGCGGCGGCATCCCGAAGATCTCGCCGCAGGTCTGGCCGGGCTTTCCGACCGATCTCACGAGCATCGCGACCGCGCTCGCCACGCAATGCGAGGGCACCGTGCTCGTCCACGAGTGGATGTTCGAGGCCCGGATGTACTTCGTCGACTCGCTCATCGCGATGGGCGCGCGGGCAGTCCTCTGCGACCCGCATCGCGCGGTGATCGTCGGCCCCTCGCAGCTCTACGGTGCCGAGCTCCGCAGCCCCGACATCCGGGCCGGCCTCGCGCTGCTCGCCGCGACGCTCTGCGCGAAGGGCCGGAGCGTGATCAACAACATCGAGCAGATCGACCGCGGCTACGAGGACATGGACGGACGGCTGCGCGCGCTCGGCGCGAGGATCGAACGAACCGCGTGAAGAAGCCTCGACGCCTCTTGTGATCGATCCCGAGCGGCTGGTCGCTCCGCCGCGGTCATATGTCACACACCTCGAATGCTCCCGCTGCGGCGCGACCGCCGACGCGACGGTGGTCGCGAACCTCTGTCCGGTCTGTGGCGGACCGTTGCTCGTGCGCTACGACCTCGAGCGGATGCGGACCAGCGTGCCGCGGACCGTGCTCGCCGGCCGGCAGGCGTCGCTCTGGCGGTACCGCGAGCTCCTGCCGATCGACGATCCCGACCGCATCGTGAGCCTCGGCGAGGGCAACACCCCGATCCTCGAAGTGCCGACCCTGGGCGAGGCGCTCGGCCTCCATCGCCTGGTCATCAAGGACGAGGGCCTGCTGCCCACCGGCACGTTCAAGGCGCGCGGCGCGGCGGTCGGGGTGACGAGAGCGCGCGAGCTCGGCGTCGGCACCATCGCCCTGCCGACCGCGGGGAACGCGGGCGCCGCCTGGGCCGCCTACGGCGCCCGCGCCGGGATCGGCGTGGTCGTCGCGATGCCCGCGACGACGCCCGACGTCATCCAGCGCGAGACCGCCGCCTACGGCGCGCGCGTGTATCTCGTCGACGGCTCGATCGCGGATGCGGGCGCCGTCGTGAAGCGGGCCTGCGCGGAGTACGGCTGGTTCGACGCCTCGACCCTGAAGGAGCCGTACCGCATCGAGGGCAAGAAGACGATGGGCTTCGAGCTCGCAGAGCAGGCCGGCTGGACGATCCCGGACGTCGTCGTGTATCCGACCGGCGGCGGCGTGGGGCTCATCGGGATGTGGAAGGCGTTCGCCGAGCTCCGGTCCCTGGGCTGGGTCCCGAACGGCGACGCGCCGCGCTTCGTGGCCGTGCAGGCGAGCGGCTGCGCCCCGATCGTCAAGGCGTTCCACGCCGACGCGGAGGAGTCCGAGCCGTGGCCCGATCCGACGACGTTCGCCGCGGGCATCCGCGTGCCGAAGGCGCTCGGCGATTTCCTCGTCCTCCGGATCCTGCGCGAGTCGCGCGGCGTCGCGATCGAGGTCAGCGACGAACGGATCGCGGAGATGATGCGGGTCGTGGGCGTGACGGAGGGAATGCTCGTCTGCCCCGAGGGTGCCGCGGCGATCGAAGGCGCGTATCAGCTCCGCCAGCAGGGATTCATCGACCCGCACGAGGACGTGGTCGTGTTCAACACCGGGACGGGCCTCAAGTACGCCGAATCGCTGCAGGGCGAGCCGCCGATCCACCTCGAAGCCGGCCGGCCGATCCCGCGGCTGGAGCGCATGATCGATGCCTAGCATTGCCTCGATGGCCATCGCACCCGACATCCTGTCGCTCGTCGGGAACACGCCGCTCGTCCGGCTCTCGCGCATCGGCGCGGGGCTCCGACCACGGCTCGTCGCGAAGCTCGAGATGCTGAACCCGGGTGGCTCGGTGAAGGATCGGATCGGCCTCGCGATGATCGAGGAGGCCGAGCGCCGCGGCCTGCTGCGGCCGGGCGGGACCATCGTCGAGCCGACGAGCGGCAACACCGGGGTCGGCCTCGCGATCGCCGCGGCGCTGCGCGGCTACCGGCTCGTCTGCACCATGCCGGACAAGCAGAGCCAGGAGAAGCGCGACATCCTCCGCGCGTACGGCGCCGAGGTCGTCATCTGCCCGACCGCGGTGCCGCCCGACTCGCCCCAGTCCTATTACAAGGTGGCCGAGCGCCTCGCCGGGGAGCTGCCGGGCGGATACATGCCGGGCCAGTACTGGAACGACGAGAACGTCGCGGCGCACTTCCGCACGACCGGGCCGGAGCTCTGGGCGCAGACCGAGGGGAAGATCACGCACCTCGTGCTCGGCGTCGGGACCGGCGGCACTGTGACCGGGGCGGGCCGCTACCTGAAGGAGCGGAGGCCGGGCATCGTGATCGTCGGGGCCGACCCGGAGGGCTCGATCTACACGGGCGAGGTGCATCCGTACAAGACCGAGGGGATCGGGGAGGACTTCTGGCCGGGCACCTTCGATCCCGCGCTGGTCGATCGCTGGGTCCGCGTCTCCGATCGCGACACGTTCCTCACCGCACGGCGGATCACCCGCGAGGAGGGGATCCTCGCCGGCGTCTCGTGCGGGACGGCGATGTTCGCGGCGCTCGAGGTCGCGAAGGAGCTCGACGAGGACGCGCTCGTGGTGGTGCTGTTCCCGGATTCCGGCAAGTCGTACCTGTCCAAGCTCTACAACGACGAATGGATGCGCCAGAACGGATTCCTGCAGCGCTTCGCGCATCTGCTCCGGGTCGGCGACGTCATCCGGGGCCGCGAGGCCGCGACCCCGCAGCTGGTCGTGATCTCGCGCAAGGACACGGTGCGCGCGGCCATCGACACCATGCAGCGCTATGGCATCTCGCAGATCCCGGTCGTCGCGGACGGTCAGGCGGCCTCGCTCACCGACATCGTCGGCAGCGTCCAGGAGCGCACGATGCTCGATCGCGTGTTCCGCGAGCCCTCGCTCGTGGACGCGACCGTCGAGCAGGTGATGGAGGCGCCGTTCCCCGTCGTACAGGCGAGCGAGGATGTCGAGCGCCTCTACGCCGAGCTGTCCGGCGGTGCGCCGGCGCTCCTCGCCGCCGACGAGGACCGCCCCGTGTCGATCATCACGAAGGCCGATCTCCTCGAGTTCGTCGCGCACCAGCGACGCGAATCGCGCTGAGCGGCGCTGGCCGCGCGCGGCATCCGGCCGGCCGCGCGCCGCATACTGGCCGCGTGGTGAAGGACGTCCGCAAGCCGAGCTTCGAGACGCTCGCGATCCACGCCGGACAGGCGCCCGAGGCCGAGACCGGCGCGGTCATCGTTCCGATCTTCCAGACCAGCACGTTCGTCCAGGAGGCGGTGGGCAAGCATCGCGGCTACGAGTACGCGCGCACGGGGAATCCGACCCGGACCGCGCTCGAAACGTGCCTCGCCGCGCTGGAGGGCGGACGCTGGGGCCTCGCGTTCGCGTCGGGGATGGCCGCTTCGGACGCGATCGCGCATCTCCTCGCGAGCGGCGATCACGTGGTCATGGCCGACGACGTGTATGGCGGCACGTACCGCCTGTTCAAACGTGTGTTCGAGCGGCTTGGCGTCGCGCTCACCGCCGTCGACATGCGCGATCCGGCGAAGGTGCGGCGTGCCACCACGAAACGGACCAGGCTCGTCTGGATCGAATCGCCGACCAACCCGATGCTGCGGGTCGTCGACATCTCCGCGGTGTCCGAGCTCGCGCACCGCGCGAAGGCGATCGCCGTCGTCGACAATACCTTCGCCAGCCCGTACCTCCAGCAGCCGATCGGCCTCGGCGCGGACCTCGTGCTCCACTCGACGACGAAGTACCTCGGCGGACACTCGGACGTCGTCGGCGGCGCGATCGTCGGGACGTCGCCAGACCTTCGCGAGCGACTTGCCTTCATCCAGAACGCCGCCGGCGGGGTGCCCGGGCCGTTCGACGCGTGGCTCGTCCTGCGCGGCATCAAGACCCTCGGCGTTCGTATGGAGCGGCATTCGGCGAACGGCCTCGCGATCGCGGAATGGCTCGCCGAGCATCCGAAGGTCGGAGCGGTGAACTACCCGGGCCTGCCGACGCACCCGCAGCACGCGCTCGCGCGGACCCAGATGCGGTCGTTCGGCGGCATGCTGAGCTTCGAGCTCCGGCGCGGCGGCGAGGCCGCGGCGAAGCGCGCCGTCGCCCGGACCGCGATCTTCGCCCTCGCCGAATCGCTCGGCGGCGTGGAGTCGCTCATCGAGGTGCCGCTCGCCATGACCCACGGCTCGGTGCGCGGCACGAAGCTCGCTCCCCCGGCGGGCCTCATCCGCCTCTCCGTCGGGATCGAGGCCGTGGGCGATCTCATCGCCGATCTCGCCGACGCGATCGGATGAACCTGGCTGTCGCCTTCGGCGCCGGCATCCTGTCGTTCCTCTCGCCCTGCGTCCTGCCCCTCGTTCCGGCGTACCTCGTGAACCTCGCCGGCGAGAGCGCCCTCGGTGGGGCGGACCGCCGCCGGACGATGAGCCACGCCCTCGTCTTCGTCCTGGGCTTCAGCGCGGTGTTCACGCTCCTGTGGGTCGGGATCGCGCTCCTCGGGGGCCTCGTCGGCGACTTCGTCACCTGGATGCAGCGCATCGCCGGAGCGCTCCTCATCGTGCTGGGAACGCACATGCTCGGGCTGATCACGATCCCGTTCCTCGACCGGCCGTCCGACGTGCGGCTCGGCGAAGGGACGCGCGGCTATACGCGGTCGCTGCTCATCGGCGTCGCGTTCG
>DASWCU010000055.1:0-2729 GCA_036389935.1 Candidatus Limnocylindria bacterium | reverse complement strand
GGGAGGGTCGGGCGAGCAGCGTGGCGTCGTCAGCCGGCTGACCGCGAAGCCCTGGTCGTACGTGCTCGCGGTGCCGCTCGCGACGTATACGAAGGCGGCGGACGACGCGACCTTCGATGCCGCGAGCGTCGTGGCGATCGGACTGCTGCTCTCGTTCGTGGTCGGCGTTCTGCTCACCCGATCGCTCGTGACGCCGCTCCGCCATCTCGTCGGCGAGGCGACGCGCGTCTCGACCGGCGACGTCGACCTGCGCGTCGCGCACTTCGACACACGAGTCGGGGACGACATCACCCGTGAGGTCGCCTCGGCGTTCGACCGGCTGCTGAACGCGCTGCGCTTCTACGCGCTCGCCGACGAGGGCGGAGCCGGAGGCGACGATGGGGTGTACGAGCCATGAACGCGCTCGGCGAGCAGCTCCTCCAGGTCGCCAAGCAGTACATCGGGCCGGCGGCGCAGCAGTTCCTGACGCGCGAGCTTCGCGCGCTCGACTGCAACGCCGACACGGTCGCCCCGACGCACCTCGAGCCGCTCTCCGCGCGGGCCCGCGTGTCGGCGGCGCGCTTCATGGATCAGGCCCGAGCCGAGGAGTTCGGGACGGCCGTCGCGCAGCTCGCGGTCGCGCCCATCGAACGGCACGCGACTTCGACCGCGGGCGGGGCGCCGCTGCGGCTCGGGCTCGACGCGGCCGGCCACCTCCTCACGACCGGCAAGCTGCGTCAGGCCGAAGAGGCCTACCGGCAGCTCGCCCAGAAGTATGGCGACCCGGACGCGTACCGCGGGCTGGCCAACACCGCGATCGCGCTCGAAGACGTGCCCGCCGCGTTGCTCGCGCTCCGCGATGGCGCCGCGGTGCTCTCGCGGAAGGGCGCGCGCCAGGACGCCATCGCCCTGCTCGCGGAGGCGGTCGCCCTCGCGCCCGGGGATCTCGCCGCGCACCGTCGCCTCGCCGCGGCGCTAGCGAACAGCGGCGACGCCGAGGCCGCCTGCGACGAGTACGCGCGCTTCGTCGATCACGCGTTCGCCGACGGCGACAGCCGACGCGCATGGCTCGAGCTGACCTACGCCCGCGAGACCCTCGGCGATTTGCCTCGCCTCGTCCAGATCGTGGACCGGCTCATGCCAGGTGCGGCGCGCGTGCCGACGATCATCGCCGGTCAGTCGGTGGCGCCGGTCGCGCCGCCGATCGAGGACCGCCCGGTCGCACGCGTCGAGCCGATGCTGCCCACGATCAAGCTCGACACCCCACCCCCCTCCTCACCGCCGCCGGACATCCGACGGCTGGTGCCGGCCGAGCCGCCCGCTCCGCAGCGGATCGCCCCCGAGGATCTGCCGCGGACGCGGCCGGTCGGTGCACCGAGCGCGCTCCACCTTGCCGACTCGCAGACCCTGACCTCGTTCGACACGCTCGACGAGGCTCCGATCGACCTCCTGGCGCGCACCGCACCGCGCCGCGTCGGCGCGCGGCCGACCCGGCCGCCGCTCGACACCGAGACGACGCTCTCATCGCTCGTTCCCGCCGGCACGCCCGAGGAGGCCGCCGGGATCGCCGCGATGCGTGCGACGATCCTCATCGGCGCGCATGACGCCCGCGCGACCGAAGCGGCGCTCGACGCCGCGCGCCGGCTGCTCGCGCTGCACAAGCTCCAGGCCGCGTCGGACCTCCTGCTCGACTACATCGGCGCCGGGTTCACCGATCGCGAGGCCCAACGCCTCCTCATCGAGGTGGACTGCGGGCTCGGACGGCGCGACGTCGCGCGGGACAAGTGCCGCCTGCTCGGCCAGGCCTACCGGCTGGACGGGAAGATCGATACCGCCGACGACGTGGAGCGCCTCGCCTCGATCATCTGAACGCGGGGCCGCGACCGTAGCCGACGGTGTGCGGACCGAGATTGCGGTCGGCGAACGGCCGCAGAGCGAGGGCCATCACGAGCCCCGCGATGAACCCGCCGATGTGGGCGAAGTACGCGACCCCGCCCGTTTGCGCGCTGGTCGTGATCGAGCCGATCCCGCTGACGAACTGCAGGACGAACCAGAGCCCGATCATCACGATCGCGGGGACGGTCGTGACGAAGTAGCTGATCAGCACCCGGACGCGATTGGCCGGGAAGAGCACGAGGTACCCGGCGAGCGCGCCGGCGATCGCGCCTGAGGCGCCGAGGTTCGGGAGGATCGAGTCCGGTCCGGTGAGGATCTGCGCGTAGGTCGCCACGACGCCGCTGATGAGGTAGAAGAGCGCGTACTTCGCGTGGCCGAACGCCTTCTCGACGTTGTCGCCGAAGATGAACAGGAACAGCATGTTCCCGCCGATGTGGGCCCATCCGCCGTGCATGAACATCGCGCTGAAGATGGTCAGCCAGATCGGCGACGGACCGCGGGCCTCGTCGATCACGGCGGTCGTGCCGTCGTCCAGCTGGATCGGGAACTGACCGACGATGTCCTGGCCGGTCGTGATCTCGCGCGGCACGACGCTGTAGCCGTTCGTGAAATCGGGGCTCGCGAGCTGCAACAGGAAGACCAGGACGCAGATCGCGATGATCGTGAGGTTCACGAACGGGAACGCGGTGCCGCCGGTGTCCTCGTCCCCGATCGGAAGCATCGCGTGGAAGCATGCACCTGGCCTGCCAGGCCGGTAAAATGGAAGTCCCGGCCCTCGTTCCGGCGACGTCGCCAAGTGGCAAGGCAAGGGTCTGCAAAACCCTCATCGCGGGTTCGATTCCCGCCGTCGCCTC
>DASWCU010000054.1:0-8757 GCA_036389935.1 Candidatus Limnocylindria bacterium | reverse complement strand
TCGAACGAGAGGAACCGGCCCCTCACCGGTAGATCTGGACGCGACGGTAGGGCTCGTGACCGGTGCTGCGCGAGGAGAGGTTCGCGCGCTCGACAAGCTCGTGCTGGAGCTTGCGGACGTACGCGTTCTGCGGCTGGAGCTCTACTTCGCCGCGCGAGCCCCCCACGACGGCCTCGATCGCCTCGCGGGTCTCGTCGAGCGCCTCCTCCTCCGGGCCGCGCCGCAGCTCGAACACGCTGGTGAGCGCGCTCGCGATCTGCGAGGAGGAGTTGCTTCGCGCCACGTAGATCGGGATGCCGCTCGATTCCGCGTTCCGTAGACGCGGCGTCTTGCGCCGGTAGTAGTTCTTCAGCGTGATGACGACGTCGGCGTCCTCGGGCTCGCGGACGATCGCCACGGGCAGGCTCAGCCCGCGCGCGGCCTCCTCGAGCCGCGACCACGAGATGCCGAACGGGTACACCTTGACCGTCTCGCGGCCGCGCAACGCCGGCGCGCGCGGCGTGCTCCGGCGTTCGACCGCCTCGGCCGGCTCTCGCGTGGCCTCGGCCGCCGAGACGCGGATCTCGCCACCGTCGCGGACCCGCTGCTCGGGCGCGACCGGCAGACCGAGCAGGATCGCGTCGACCGTCTGCGCGACGTCGTGATAGATCGCGACCTGCTGGTACTCCTGGATCTCCACGAGGACCTGGAAGGTCGGCGGCGCCTTCCGCTCGAGCACGGATTTCTGCGTGCCGCGACGCCGCGCTTCCTCGTCGGACAGCGTCACCGTCTGGATGCCACCGACGAGATCGGACAGCGTGGGGTTGAGCATGAGGTTCTCGAGCGTGTTCCCATGCGCGGTCGCGACGAGCTGGACGCCGCGCTCGGCGATCGTGCGCGCCGCGCCGGCCTCCTGCTCGGTCCCGATCTCGTCGATGACGACGACCTCGGGCATGTGGTTCTCGACCGCCTCGATCATCACCGCGTGCTGCAGCGTCGGCGTAGCGACCTGCATGCGCCGCGCGCGGCCGATGCCCGGATGCGGGATATCACCGTCGCCGGCGATCTCGTTCGAGGTGTCGACGATGACGACGCGCTTGCCGAGATCGTCGGCCAGGACGCGGGCCACCTCGCGCAGGAGCGTCGTCTTCCCCACCCCCGGCCGCCCGAGGAGCAGGATGCTGCGCCCCGACTCCACGACGTCACGGATGATCTCCATCGTGCCGTACATCGCGCGGCCTACGCGCAGGGTCAAGCCAACGACCTTCCCGGCGCGATTGCGGAGCGCGCTGATCCGGTGGAGCGTGCGCTCGATCCCGGCTCGGTTGTCCCCGCCGAACTGCCCGATCCGCGAGATCACGTACGCGAGATCCTCGGCCGTGACCTCACGGTGCGACAGGATCTCTTCGCGTCCGGCGAAGCGAGCCTCCGGGGTGCGCCCGAGGTCCATCACGATCTCCAGGAGCCCCCGGAGGCTCTCGAGCGCGCGGACGCGCTGGCAGAGGTCGGGAGGAAGGGCGTCCAGGATCGCGTCGAGGTCGTCGCGCTCGATCGTCATCTCACCACCGCCGGCGCGAGGGCCGGCTCCTCGATGCGCACCGCGAGCTCCTTCACAAAGAGCATAGCCGTGGCCATATCGCGAAAGCCCTCCGAGAGCAGCGCGCGCGCGACGTGTTCTTCATACGAGCGGACGGGTGAGGTGATCGGCCCGCCGGCCGGGAGTGCGATGGATGCCGCTCGCACGAGCTCGCGGGCGAGCTCGGTGTCGCCGTCCGCCGACCGCGCCTTCACCACGTGGGGATGTCCGTCGACACCGCGAAAGCTCACCCCGAATCCGCCCATCCGGAGATCGTCACCGGTGATCATCGCGGCGAACCGCCGCATCGCGAGTGGATTGCCGCTCACGAGGTGCGGCGGATCGAACGCGCCGGCACGACGGCCGATGTCGAAGTCCTCGACCGTGAGCTGTTCAGCACGCTGGACGGCGTGCGGCGTCGTCGCGACGTAGAAGCGGAAGAGATCGTGTGCGTCGCGGCGCTTCGCGTAGTGCGCGACGAGCTTCGGGTTCGGCTGCTGGAGCGGGGCGCGCGGAGCGGCGAACCACGTCTCGCGGGTGTACGAGTAGAAGCCGGCCTGGAAGAAGGTCTCGCGCGCCCGCGTCGCGCCGCTCTGTGGAGAGCCGAGTCCGTCCTCGGAGACCGCCCCGTAGACGCGGTGCATGCCATGTCGGGCCGCCGACGCCGAGAGGTGCGAGAGCAGCCTGAACGAGCCCTCGGCACCACCGGGATCGGGCACAGCGGCGAGCGCGAGGATCACCCACTCCGGCCGGTGGCCGGTGTAGACGAGGGCGACCGAGCACAGTCGGCCGCGGTACTCCTCGAGATAGAGGCGCAGACGGGTGCGGAACCCGAACGTCGCGGGAAGCAGCTTCCGCCACCCGGCAATGGCGCTCGAGACGAGGGGCTGCGGCAGCACCGAGCCGAGGATCGCGTCCCCGCTCCGCGTCGCCTCGCCCAGGAAGTGCGTGACCCGAGGGATATCGATGGGCATCGCCGGCCGAACGGACATCGCGCCCTACGTGCGACGCGCGCGGGCGACACGTGCCGGCGACGCGCCCTGGCCGCCGAATCCGAGGAAGTACTCGTGGAAACGCGCATCACCCGTGAGCTCCGGATGGAAGGAGGTGGCGAGGAGGGTGCCCTGACGCGCCGCGACGATCGTGCCGTCGCGCAACTCCGACAGGACCTCCACCTCGGGGCCGACCGCCTCGATCAGCGGCGCACGGATGAAGACCGCGTGGAACGGATCGGCGCCCAGGGCGGGGACGTCGAGGTCCGCCTCGAACGAATCGAGCTGGCGGCCGAACGCGTTCCGGCGGACCCGGATGTCCATCAGCGCGGCCAGCGGGTGCGGATGACCGGGCACGTCGCGCGCGAGAAAGATCGCGCCGGCGCAGGTGCCCCAGACCGGCATACCGGCCTGGACCCGCTCGCGGAGCTTCGGGATGAATCCGTAATGCTCGGCGAGCTTGCCGATCGTCGTGCTTTCGCCTCCTGGAATGACGAGCACGTCGACGTCGTCGAGCTGCTCGGGACGGCGCACATCGACCGCGGTCGCGCCAAGGCGCTCGAACGTATCGAGATGCTCGCGGAAGTCGCCCTGGAGGCCGAGGACTCCGGCGCGAGCTAAGCGATCACCAGCCGCGGACGGCAAGGCGTTCGCCCGCCGCGAGCGTCTCGAGGGAGATGCCGCGCATGGCCTGCCCCAGGCCGCGCGAGACCTCCGCGATCAGCTTCGGGTCCATGAAATGCGTCGTCGCCTCCACGATCGCCTTCGCGCGGCGCCGTTGCTCGTTCGGATCGTCCGATGCCTTGAAGATGCCGCTCCCGACGAAGTTCCCTTCGGCACCGAGCTGCATCATGAGCGCGGCATCCGCCGGCGTGGCGATGCCGCCTGCGCAGAACAGCACGACCGGCAGCTTCTGGGCCTTCGCGACGTCGCGGACCAGCTCAACGGGCACGCGATATTCGCTCGCCTTCGCCTCGAGGCCCGGCCCGTCAAGCTCGGCGAGCGCGACGATGCCGCCGGTGATCTCCCGGATGTGACGGACCGCCTCGACGATATTGCCGGTGCCCGCCTCGCCTTTGCTGCGGATCATCGCCGCACCTTCATTGATCCGGCGCAGGGCTTCACCGAGATCGCGCGCGCCGCACACGAACGGCACGTCGAACTTCTTCTTGTCGATGTGGTATTTCTCGTCGGCCGGCGTCAGGACCTCGCTCTCGTCCACGTAGTCGACACCGATCGCCTGGAGCACCTGCGCCTCGACGAAGTGGCCGATGCGCGCCTTGGCCATCACCGGGATGGTGACGGCGTCCATGATCTCCACGATGAGCTGCGGATCGCTCATCCGGGCGACCCCGCCCTCCCGCCGGATGTCGGCCGGCACGCGCTCGAGCGCCATGACGGCCACCGCCCCCGCCTCCTCGGCGACCTTGGCGTGCTCGGCGGTGACGACGTCCATGATCACCCCACCCTTGAGCATCTGGGCGAGGCCGGATTTCACCGTCCAGGTGGCCTTGGCGTGCGACGCGCCGGCGGCCGGGGAGGCCGGATCCGAACGAGCGCCGCCGTTCGCGTCGTCTCTCATCAGAACCACAATCGTACCGCGAGGACCCTAAAATCGGAACATGGGCGTCGTCGACGCGAACGTGCTCGTGCTCAACCTGGATTACCAGCCGCTGAACGTGTGCAACGTGCGCCGGGCGGTCGTCCTACTGGACAAGCAGAAGGCCGTCGTCATCGAGCAGAACGGGCACATCGTGATGAGCGAGCGGCTGTCCATCCAGTCACCGTCGGTCATCCGGCTCGCCTACCACATCAAGCGCCCGCGGCCGGTGCTGAAGATGACCCGGAAGGAAGTCCTCATCCGCGACGACCACACCTGCCAGTACTGCGCCAGGCGCGGGCACGACCTCACGCTCGACCACGTCGTGCCGCGCCATCGGGGCGGCCAGCACACCTGGGAGAACGTCGTCGCGGCCTGCAAGGGGTGCAACCACCGAAAGGGCGGACGCACGCTGCAGGAAGCGCACATGACGCTCGCGCGCGTTCCGTTCCGGCCGCCCTCGACGCCGAACTACCTGTTCTCGTCGTACATCCGCGCCGGCGAGCGCAAGTGGTTCAAGTTCCTCGGCGTCGAAGAGTCGGCGGCCGCGTCCTAGCGGTAGAACTGGCACCCCGCATGCCGCGCCGAGCCGGCGGATGAAGGTGCTGTTCACCAAGCGCGGCTACTCGCCCGTCGGCGGGTCGGAGAGCCTCGCGTACCAGTTCGCGACCCGCCTCGCGGCGCGGGGCCACGACGTGCGGGTCGTGTGCGCCTGGCCGTCCGAGAAGGAGGAGGCGGCCTATCCGGCCGCGCGCCTCCAGCCGAGCGTCTTCGATGACCACCGGGTGTTCCTCGACCGCGGGGTCGAGGTCGTCCAGGTCAAGCCACGGGGTGGCATCTTCGGGAAGGCCGCGGATGCGACGACGCTGCTCGATCTCATGCGCGGCGACCTCCTCGAGCGCTACGCCGAGGATCGGGAGCTCATCCACAACGTCGGGCGCGAGTACCTCGACAGCAGCATCGACGTCTCCGAGGAGTTCGGACTGCCGCTCGTGCTGACCCCGCTGGCCCATCCCGGCCAGTTCCACGGCGGCGACACGCCGGCGGACTTCGCGCGCTACCGCCGCGCCGACGTCATCACGACCATGACGGAGTGGGAACGCCTGTGGCATGCCTCGAACGGGATCGACCCCGAACGGCTCGTGACGACCGGCATGGGGCCGAACGCGTTCGCCGCCGGCGACGCGGCCGGCTTCCGGCGCCGGCACGGCATCCCCGCGGACGCGCCGATGGTCCTCTACATCGGCCGCAAGGAGCGGTACAAGGGCTACATCCACCTGCTCGATGCGACCGAGCTCGTGTGGCGCCACCACCCCGAGACGCGCTTCGTGTTCATCGGTGTCCCGGGCTTCTACTCCATGTTCTTCGACGATTTCGCGCGCTACGCGGATGAGCGCATCCTGCACCTCGAGAGCGCGAGCGCCGCCGAGAAGGATGCGGCGCTCGAGGCGTGCTCGATGTTCGCGATGCCCTCCCTCCATGAGACGTTCGGGCTCGGCTACCTGGAGGCGTGGCTCCACGCCAAGCCGGTCATCGGCGGCGAGATCCCCGCGCTGCACGAGGTCATCGAGCACGGGGTGGACGGGTTCCGCGTCCGCCAACGGGTCGAGGAGATCGCCGCCGCGATCCTCCGGCTCGTCGACGACCCCGACGCGGCCCGCGCGATGGGCGAACGGGGGCGGGAGAAGGTCGACGGTCGCTGGGGCTGGGATGGCGTCATCGATCGGGTCGAGACCGCGTACGCGCTGGCCGGTGGAGCGGAGCGGACACCGACCGCCGCGTAGCCGAGTGCGACCGCTGCGCATCGTCCTCGCGAAGAAGCTCCTCTCGACGATCGGCGGCTCCGAGGCCCAGGCCCGAGCGCTCGCCGCCGCGCTGCGTGATCGTGGCCACGACGTGACGCTGCTCGGTCTTCGTCCGGCGTACCGGCGTCCCGGCATCCCGCCGGCGGTGTTCGAGTCGGCGCCCGGGGACGTGACCGTGGCCGAGGGTGGGCTCACCTTCCGGTTCGTCGCGAGCCCCGCCGCGCGGCTCGAGGGGCTGCTGCCGGTCTCCCTGATCGGCGATGACCGCCTGGCACCGGCGCTCCGCGGCGCGGACATCGTCCACTGCATCGCGCGCGAATGGACCGGTCCGCTGGAGCGCGCCGCACGACGCGCGGGCGCCGCGTTCGTCGAGACACCGCTGGTCCACCCGGGCCAAGCGCTCTCCGGCGACGGCCGCGCCGACATCGCGCGCTACCGACGCGACGATGCCGTGCTGGCGCTGACCGAGCACGAGGCCGCCTGGTACCGCGAACGCGGCGCCCGCGCGTTCGTCACCGGCGTCGGTCCGATCATCGGGCCGCTGCCGGACGTGCCGATGGACCCCGCGACGATCCTGTTCGTCGGCCGAAAGGAGCGCTACAAGGGCTACGACGCGCTGCGTGCTGCCGCGCCCATGGTCTGGCGCGAACGGCCGGAGGCGCGCTTCGTCATCATCGGCCAGCGACGGTTCCTCGGCCCGGCGCCGCTGGCGGACCAGCGCTGGTCCGAGCGCGGCATGGTCGACGAAGCCGCGAAGGCCGAGGCGTACGTGCGCGCGACGGTGTTCGCGATGCCGTCCTCGCACGAGACGTTCGGGCACACGTACCTGGAGGCGTGGTCCGCCGGACGGCCGGTGATCGCCGGCGACATCGCGCCGCTGCGGGAGGTCGTTCGCGAGTCGGTGGATGGGCTCCACGCCGCCTGCGAGCCGCGGGCGATCGCCGGTGCGATCCTCACCTTGCTGCGCGATCCCGCCGGCGCGGCGAGGATGGGCACCTCCGGGCGCGCGCGCCTGCTCGAGCGCTGGACCTGGCCACGCGTCGCGGAGCGGACCGAAGCGGCGTATGGCGCCACGCTGGGCTGATCCGCCGCGACGCGGAACACGCAGGGTCGTCGACCTCGATGGTGCTGAAATAGGCCGCATGGGAAAGGTCGTGATCGGCGCGACGATGTCGCTCGACGGCTTCATCAACGACCGGAACGGCGACCTGGGCCCGCTCTATCCGGATCTCGACGCGATGCGACGCACCGAGACCCTCCAGCGATCGATCCGGGAAACCGGTGCGGTCGTGATGGGTAGACGGACCTATGACCTCGCCGGACCGAACGGCTTCGTCGGCTACGAGTTCCAGGTCCCGATCTTCGTGCTCACGCACCGCGTACCCAGCCGGGCGCTCCCGGGCGAGAACGACGAACTGAAGCTCATCTTTGTCACCGACGGCATCGAGAGCGCCGTCCGGCAAGCGAGGGCCGCCGCGGGCGCGAAGGACGTCACCGTCGTCGGCGGCGCGAGCACCGCACAGCAATGCCTGCGCGCCGGTCTCGCCGACGAGATCCAGATCCACCTGGCACCCCTCCTGTTGGGCGGCGGTCTTCGATTCTTCGAAGACACGGGCAGCGAACCGATGCGACTGGAGACGATCAGCGCCTCCGAGGGTCCCTGGGCGCTACCCGGCGTCACCCACGCGCGGTACCGCGTGCCCCGTTAGGCCGCACGGCGAGAGCCGGACCGCGATCAGGCACCTGCAGCGGCTTGCTCGCGCGGATGAGCGCACTCGCGATCCGTCCGTCGACGCCGTCCAGCGCGACCTCGCGCACGATCTCGACATCCGGCTCGACGAAGCCGGCGGCGCGCAGACCGCGCACGTACCGGTCGGCCGGGATCGTGCCCGCGATGCATCCGGCCCACGCGTCGAGGCGACGCTTCACCGCGTCGGGCAGCTCCTCGAGGGCGACCATGTCCGCCACGGCGAAGCGGCCGCCCGGCCTGAGCACGCGGAACGCTTCGCGCAGGACCGCGTCCTTGTCGGCGGCGAGGTTGATGACGCAGTTGGAGATGACGACGTCGACCGACGCGTCGTCGAGCGGAACGCGATCGATGGTCCCGCGCAGGAAGGTCGCGTTGCGGACGCCGGCGCGGGCGCGGTTCTCGTTCGCCCGAGCCAGCATCTCGTCCGTCATGTCGACGCCGTACGCGTGGCCGGTCTCGCCGACGCGTCGGGCCGAGAGCAGCACGTCCAGGCCGGCGCCGCTGCCGAGGTCGAGCACGACCTCCCCGGGCGCCAGGTCGGCGAGCGCGGTCGGGTTCGCGCAGCCGAGGCTCACGGACTCGTCGAGCCCGAGCGAGGCGAGCTCCTCGTGGGCGTAACCGTTCCCGCACGTGGCACCGTCGCAACAGCTCGAGTCGCAGCAGCTTCCGCCATCGGCCATGCGGAGCGCCTTCTCCGCGTAGTGCGCTCGAACGGTCTCCTCGATGCTCATCTCGTCCTACACGTCAACTGATCGACGTTCGTCGATGGGATGCTAGCCATACCCATTGACGAATGTCAATGGGTAGCCGTACGCTGGGGCACATGACGAAGGTCGAGCTGCCGGTGCGCGAGCGCGGGGTTTGCTGCCCGCCGCGGACGGTGCTGCGGGAGGATCGCGCGGAGGACGTCTCCGCGATCCTGAAGGCCCTCGCCGATCCGACGCGGCTCCAGATGGCCCTGATCCTGCGCGATGCCGAGGCGCCGATCTGCATCTGCGATCTCACGGGTACCTTCGACCTCGGCCAGCCGACGGTCTCACACCATATGTCGAGGC
>DASWCU010000053.1:0-13154 GCA_036389935.1 Candidatus Limnocylindria bacterium | reverse complement strand
GGCGAGATGAGCTTCATCGTCAGGTTGGCATCGTCGAGGAGCCTGGCCCCGTGACCCTCGCCGACGCGCTGCATCGCGACCTGGAGGATCTCGAATGCCATGGTCGAAAGCGCGAGGAGCGACTGGTTGCGGTGGATCCGTCGCTTCATGTCGACCTGCGACATCGCCCGCAGCCCGGCGGTCCGAAGGACGTCGATCAGGAGTCCGGTCTCGATGCCGTACCCGCTGACGAACGGAAGGCGCTCGAGCAGGGCGCGACGCCCGGCCTGCTCGCCGGAGAGCGGCTGGATCATGCCTGAGAGCTCCGGAAAGAACAGGTTGAGGACCGGCCGCGCCATCAGCTCCGTCACGCGTCCGCCGCCCGTGGCCTGGAGCTCGCCCCCGACGTTCAGCGGACGGCGGTAGAACGCCTTCACGAACGCGATGTCCGGGCGGATGAGGAGCGGACCGAGAAGGCCGTACACGAACTTCGGGTGGAAGTTCGTCACATCGGTGTCGACCCACACGATGATGTCGCCGGTCAGGACCGAGAGGCTCTTCCAGAGGGCCTCGCCCTTGCCGCGTCGGGGTCCGGCCTCCGGCAGGAGCTCCTGATGGACGTGGACCGGCACGCCCTCGGCCCGGGCGATCTCCCGGGTCCGGTCGGATGAGTCCGAGTCGATGACGACGAGCTCGTCCACCAGACCGAGGCGCTCCATGAGCCGAGAGCGGATCACCCGGATGACCTTGCCGATGGTCGCCTCCTCGTTGAGGGTCGGCAGGCCGACGGAGATCCGCACGTTCTGACGCTCCTTCGCCGCGACGAGCGCCGGCAGGTCCGCGAACTCCGTGCTCGAGAAGGTGTTCTCGACGAACCACTTGTCGACGAGCTCGCCGATCGCCGCGCTGCGCTCGGAGCGGTCCGCCGGCAGCTGGGCCGGGGTGAGGAACACGCTGGAGGCCACGGGCGTGCGCGTTCGCACGACGATCGCGGCCCGCGCGTCGGCGAGCAGCCGCTGTCCGATCGGTCCGAGCGGGTCGTCACCGCCGCTCGCGCCGAAGACCACGAGGTCGTGCCGGGTGAGCTCGTCGGAGATGACGGTCTGGGCATCGCCGACCCGGGTGAGCAGCTCGTCCACGCGCTCGTCGAACGCCCGCTCGCCGACGAGCTGGAACAGCGTCGCGCGCGTCCGGCGGGTCGTCTTGTCCTCGGGCACGACGTGGAGCAGCGTCACGGTCCCCTGACGTCCGCGGGCGAGCTGCACGCCGAGGGTGGCCGCGAGCTCGGCGTACCGTCCACCGCGCACGGGCACGAGGATCCGTCTCGCCCGGCCGGCGGGGCCCTTCACGACCGCCACGTCGCAGGGCGGATCGCGTAGGACATCCTCGATCGTCGTCCCCAGGAGGTCCCAGCCTGGACGGCGCCACCCGACGAACAGGAGGTCGGGCCGCTCCTGCTTGGCGGCGTCCACGACCGCCGCCCAGCCCTGCCGCGCCACCGTCACGAGCACACGGGCATCCGGACGGCCCGCGAGCTCGGCCAGCTCCCGCCGCAGGGTGCGAGCCTGCGGCTGCGCGGAGGCGAGCGTCGCGCCCTCCTGCACCTCGATGACCGACGCGAGCACCAGCTCGCCGTCGCCGGCGAGCGTCGAGGCGCATTCGACGAGCGAGCGATCGCGCTGCAGGTCGACGATCGCGACCAGGCACTTCATCGTCTGGCTCGCGCCGGCGCGTTCATGTGGATGACCGGTAGCACGCAGTCGGCCAGGATGCGCGGCCAGGCCGCCGCGCGGGCCCGGCGATGCAGACGCGCGATCGGGTCGTCGGCGAGCCGCGCCGCGATCGCGCGCGCGAGGGCCGCCGCATCCGCGTCGGGCGGGACGTAGGTCGCGTCCGGGCCGCCGATCGCGCGCAGCGCCGGGATGTCGGAGCAGATGATCGGCAGCCGGTGCACGGCCGCCTCGAGGAGCGGGATCCCGAACCCCTCGTTCGCGGACGGGAGCACCAGCGCGTCGGCCAGGGCGTACAGGTCGCTCACGAGACGATCGCCGATCCGGCCACCGCGCTCGTGCAGCAGGTGGACGCCCGGCCCGGCCTGCGCCGAGAGCTCGGTCGCGTACGCCGCGTTCGCGGGGTTGTGCGCTCCGGGACCGCCGGTGACGACGAGCGCGGCGTTCCGATGCGCCTGGCGGAGCAGGGCGAGCGCGTCGATCGCGACCTCGATGCGCTTCCGCCGCGTCATCCGGACCGGCAGCAGCAGCAACGGGTCGGCCTCGAACAGCCGGAGCTCGCGCGCGACGCGCGCGCCCGCCGCCGACAGGCCGAGCGTCGTGGCCGGGTCGATCCCATTGGGGACGACCTCCACCTCGCGCCGCGCGATGCCGGTGAGGTCGGCGAGCTCGTCCGCGACCTTCTCGGACACCGCGACGTACCGGACGCCCTCGAGCGCCGTCGCGAAGAGCGACCACGGCCGGCCGGGGTGGAGCTGACCCGCGTACTGCGCGTCGGTCCAGGCGAGATCGTGGGTCCAGGCGATGAATACGCCCCGCCGCTCGGCCGCGAGGCCGGCGAGCGCCTCGGTCAGCGCGGGATTCTTGTGCAGCGTGAACGCGTTGTGCACGACGACCCGGTCGGCACGATCGACGATGGTCCGCATGCGGCGCCCGATCCGCGCGACGAGCCGCGCGTGCGCAGCCGGCACCTCGCCGCGCGCCAGCGCGCCGAAGTTCCGCAGGACCATCGGATGGCGCGAGTCCAGCTCTGGGATACGCACCAGACGGATGCCGCGAAGGGCGCGCGGCAGCGTCCCTCTGCCCGCGACGATCGCCACGTCGTCCCCGGCGTCGCGAAGCGCCGCCGCGTGGGCCGCCATGATCCGCTCGACGCCGCCGAGGACGGACGGTGCGGTGTAGTGCACGAGCACGACGCGGCGCGGGCGGGTCACGCGGTGATCGGCGCCTCGACGCGCGCGACGTGCGAGCCACCACCGGTCACGATGACGTGTCGGCCCGACCGGCGGACCCGGAACGACAACAGCGAGTCGTACGCCCGCAGATGCGCGACCTCGATGCGATCGAGCCACGGCGGCAGCGCGGGGTCGACGAGCAGCCGCCGACGTTCGAGGTCGGGCTCGAGCCCGAGCAGGGCGCGCAGGCAGAGGAACACCATGCCCGCGGACCAGGCCTGCGGGATGCACGACACGAGGTAGTCGGCCGGCCGCGACGAGAAGCGAAGGTCGCGCTGGAAGCCGCAGAAGAGCTCAGGCAGCCGGGCGTTCGGGAAGCGCTTCCCGGCCTCGATGAGCGCCTCGATGATCGCGTTCGCCTCCTCGCGGTAGCCGTACCGGACGAATCCATGCGCGATGAGCGAGTTGTCGTGCGGCCACACCGAGCCGTTGTGGTAGCTCATCGGGTTGTACGTCGGGTACGTGGTGGAGAGCGTGCGGATACCCCAGCCGCTGAACATGTCCGGGGCCATGAGCCGCTCGACGAGCCGCGCCGCGCGGTCGGGCCGGGCGATGCCGCCCCAGAGCGCGTGGCCCGCGTTGCTCGTCACGGCGGCGACCTGGCGCTTGTTCCCGTCGAGGGCCTGGGCGTAGCAGGCCTCGTCCGGCATCCAGAAGTCGCGGTCGAATCGTTCGGCCAGCGCCTCGGCCTCGGCCCGGAGCCTCGTCGCTCGCTCGACGTCGCCGTCCAGCGCGTAGAGGTCGGCCAGCCCGCGCTTCGCGCCGTGGACGTACGCCTGCGCTTCGACGAGGGCCGCCGGCAGCGCCGAGGGCTTTCCGTCAGGATCCGACAGCGCGTTCGCCGAATCCTTCCAGCCGTGGTTGCGGAGGTCGCTCGGGCTCGCGCCGTATTCGATGTACCCGTCCTGGTCGGCGTCGCCGTACGTGTCGCACCAGGTGATCGCACGCTCCGCGGCAGGGAGCAGCTCGCGCCAGAGCGCCCGGTCGCCGGTCCACTTCACGGTCTCGGCGAACAGGAGCGCGAACAGCGGCGTGGCGTCGACCGTGCCGTAGTACGGCCGGTGCGGCACCTCCCCGAGACGCGCGAGCTCGCCTCTGCGCAGCTCATGGAAGATCTTGCCCGGCTCCTCTTCCGTGAAGCGATCGACCTTCGTGCCCTGATGGCGGGCGAGGAGCCGGAGCGTCCCGCGCGCGATGTCGGGGTCCCACGCGAGCGTCTGGTACGCGGCGATGATCGAGTCGCGACCGAAGGGCACCGCGTACCACGGGATACCGGCCGTCACGTAGGGCCCGGTGTCCTCGAAATCGATGAGCGCGCGGAGATCCAGTGCGCTCCGCAGGATGAGCTCCTCGTCGAGCGATTCGGAGCTCGTCGTGAAGCGCGTGCAGCCGCGAAGGAACCGCCGGTAGCGCGCGTTCAGCGCGTCGAGCGCCTCGTCGAAGTCGCGCGGCGCGGGCGCCGCGCCGGCCCCGTCCTCGCGCGGCACCACGGCGAGCTCGCAGATCAGGATCTCCTGCGGCTCGAGGGAGCGCTCCAGGACGAAGATGCGGCCATCGATCCGGTCCGGGACCGGCCGCATGGTCACGTCGGTCGTGCGTCGAACGCCATCGCGGCCGAGCCGCTCGAAGCGGATGCCGTTCGGGACCGCCTCGGTGGTCACCGGTTCGGCCGTCGGGCGGAGGCCGCGGTATCCGCGGACGGCGAACATGTCCCGGAACGACGCGTCGAACTCGAGCTCGATCCGCAGTCGCACCCGGATCGGATTGCAGTTCAGGATCCCGAGCCGCTCTCGCAGGCCGTCCGCGAGGAACCGGGTGCGCCGCACCGACAGCGATTGCGACGGCAGGACCGTGCCGTCCTCGAGCGTCGCCGGCCGGTTCGCGAGCTGGAAGGCGCCGACGTAGCTCTGCTCCGTGTTCGCCGAGAGCAGCGCGGGCGGCTGCCCGTTCACCCGCAGCGCGAAGCCGGACAGGAATTGGGTGTCGTGGTAGTAGAGGCCGAGCGGGGACGTGGTGCCGATGGGCAGGCTGCCGTCGTCCTCGGTGACGAGGACGAGAGCGTCCTCCTTCATCGCGACGCTCACCACCGTGCGGCCAGCTCGCCCTTCATGCCCTCGAACGCGCGAGCCTGCGACTCGACGAGCTCCTCGGACTGGGCCGTCGTGAGCTCGCGCGCGTCCGCGATGAACGCCGCGACGCGCGCGAAGTAGAGGGGCACGAGCGCCCGGGTCAGCGTCCCGATGTCACCCGGTGCGCGGCGCGCGGCGAGGAGGAAGTCGTACACGATCCGCGCCCAGGCGGTGTCGTCGAACCGATCGGGCAGGCCTCGCGAGAGCACGCGCTCCCAGGTCGCCCCGTGTTCGGCGCGGCCCGCGGCGAACTTGCGCTCGAGCGTCTCCACGCTCGCGTTCACCGGCTCGGGCTCGACGGGCTCGAGGTCACCGACGACCTCCGCCGGCCGGCTGTCGGTCACGGCGACCCAGCGGTCGTGGTTCGCGATCGCCAGCCGGAACGCGGTCCCGACGACCTGGGTGAACATCGGCGCGAGGTCCGCGCCGGGATCCTTGGGGTCATGGATCTTCGCCCCGAGGAACGCCTGGACGATCCGCGCGTTGCGCACGAGCGCCGTCGTCGTCATGTAGATGTCGATCCCGAACCGCGCGACGTCGCTCTCCCAGACGTTCCCGTTCACGCCGGGAGCTCGGCCCGCGGTGGTCGAGAGCGCCTCACCCGCGAGGAACGCGCGCGCGAGCGCCGCGCTGAAGCCGAATTCGCCGCCGATCGGCTGCCGGAGCCGGATGCCATAGAGCGCGCGGGTGAGCGGGTAGGCCACGCTGTTGGTGATCGTCCCGTCGTACTTGTGGCGCGCGTAGAGCGGGGTGACGTAGTCGGCGCCGTCGGCGACGACGGGACCGAGCAGGCGGTCGATCCAGGTCGGCCTGATGCTCCGGAGGTCGCTGTCGACGACCGCGCAGGCACGCGCACCCAGCGTGCCCGCGGCCTCGAAGATCGCGTGGAACGCGGACCCTTTCCCCGGCGGGCCGACGTACTCCCCGGAGATCGCGGGCACCTCGCCGGTCGCGGCGAGGACCGCGTCGCGCGTCCCATCCTTCGATCCGCCGTCCGCGTTCACGATGACCGCGCGCGCGTCCGGGAAGTGCTCGCGCAGTCCTGCCGCCGCGGTGCGGGCCACGTGACCCACGGTCGCGGCATTGTTGAAGCTTGGGATGCCGACGAGGATGTCCGCTCGGCCCACGCGATCGACGCCTTCGCGCATCCGTTCGTCGAGGGCCGACCGCATCGTCTGGGACATGGGCACTCCCTTTCCCTTCGCCGACCCGTCCCCACCGGGCCGGATCGACCCGGCCTCGAAGACCGATGATAGCCACCGATGCTCGACGCGATCGACGCGTACGTCCTGCCACTGCTGGAGCGGGCGTACGCGACCTTCGGCTATCTCGGCGTCGTCGTCGCGATGGCGATCGAGAGCGCCGCGATCCCCGTCCCGAGCGAGCTCATCCTCCCGTTCGCCGGATGGTCGGTGGCCCGCGGCATCGCGGAGCCGCTCACCGGAACGCCATGGACGTACTGGGGCGCGGTGATCGCCGGCGTCATCGGGAACACGCTCGGCTCCCTCGTCGCGTACGCGGTCGGCGCCTTCGGCGGGCGACCGCTGCTCGAGCGTTATGGCCGCTTCGTCCTGATCAGCCGGCACGACCTCGATCTGGCTGACCGGCACTTCGCGCGTTATGGCGACGCGACGGTGTTCTTCACGCGGATGCTGCCCATCGTCCGGACGTTCATCTCGGTCCCGGCGGGGATCGCGCGGATGCCGCTCTGGCGGTTCATCGTGTTCTCGCTCCTCGGCGCGGTGCCCTGGGTGATGCTCCTCGTCTGGGGCGGGGTGACCCTGGGGGACAACTGGCCCGAGCTGAAGCGGGCATTGAAAGGCGTCGACTACCTCGTCGCCGCCGGGCTCGCGGGCCTCATCGGCCTGTTCGTCTGGCGTCACCTGCGACATCGCTAGTGGATCAGCTTCTCGCGTACGACGAGCGTCTCTATCTGGCGATCCTCGCGGCGCGCAGCGCGGTCCTGACGATCGCGGCGATCATCCTGACCTTCGCCAACTTCCAGGGTCTGGTCTGGTGGGTCCTCGGGCTCGGCTTCATGCGCTCGCGCGGCGCCGGCCGTCGCGGCGCATGGGTCGCGCTCACCGTCGCCGTCGGCGGTGTCCTCGGCTGGATCGCCGCCGAGCTGCTCAAGCTCGCCGTTCGCCGGCCGCGCCCGTTCGACGCGATCCCCGACGTGCCGCCCACGCTCATCGACCATCCGGCATCGTTCTCGTTCCCGTCCGGCGACACGGCGCTCGCTTTCGGCGCAGCGGTCGCCCTGGGGACGGTCCTGCCGCGCCTTCGGCCGTTCGCGCTGCTCCTCGCCGCGGGCATCGCGCTCTCTCGTCTCGTGACCGGTGTGCATTACCCGCTCGACGTCCTCGGTGGCGCGGTCGTCGGCATCGTCGCCGGGCTCGCCGCGCGCTTCGTGGTCGCGGCCATCAGGCGCCAGCTGCGCTGGCGCGTGTTCATCGTCCCGCACACGCACTGGGATCGCGAGTGGTACGAACGCTTCGAGGGTTTCCGCGCGCGGCTCGTGCCGATGGTGGAGGCGCTGCTCGACCTGCTGGAGCGCGATCCGCGTTTCGGGTCGTTCACCTTCGATGGCCAGACCATCGCGCTGGAGGATCATCTCGCGATCCGGCCGCCGGACCGGCCGCGGATCGAGGCCCTCGTGCGATCCGGCCGGCTCCTCGTGGGGCCGTGGTACGTGCTCGCCGATCTCCTCCTCGTCTCGGGCGAATCGATCGTCCGCAACCTCCAGGAAGGGCTCCGCGTCGCCGCGACCTTCGGTCGCGCCGCGCGCGTGTGCTATGTCGCCGATCCGTTCGGTCATCCGGCGCAGCTGCCGCAGGTCCTCCGCGGATTCGGCTACGAGTCGTACGTGTTCGCGCGTGGCGTGGGGGACGAGGGCGAAGAGCTCGGGAGCGAGTTCAGGTGGGAGGCGCCCTCGGGGGATCGCGTGGTCGCTTCGCATCAGGTCGCGCATTACAACAACGCGCTCGGGCTCGTCGCGCGCAAAGGCCGGCCCGTCGACGACGTCCGGCGGCGGGTCCGGGCGGTCCTGCCGCGCATCCTCGACCGGACGACACCATACGCCGCGTCCGACGCCCTGCTGTTCATGGTCGGCGACGACCACACCGGCCCGTTCGAGCGACTCCCGGACGCCGCCTCAGCGATCTCGACGCTGCGGCCGCGGATCAGCGCCCGGATCGCGAGCCTCGAGGACTTCCTCGCGGCGCTTCCGGTACCGCGCGGCGTCTTCGTCGGCGAGATGGTCGCGGGGAAGTACCGACCGATCCTCCGCGGCACCAACGCGACCCGCGTCTGGATAAAACAGGAGAACGTCGCGTGCGAGCGGCTCCTCCTCGAGCGGTGCGAGCCGCTCGACGCGCTGGCCGGGGCCCACGCGGCGGACCGCCTCCGCCAGCTCTGGCGGACGCTGCTCGAGAACCACCCGCACGACTCGATCTGCGGCTGCTCGATCGACGCGGTGCACGACATCGACATGCGACCGCGCTTCGCGCGCGTCCGTGAGGGAGGCGAGCGGCTGGTCGCGGAGCTGACCGCGAGCCTGGGGGGACGGGGCGCGGAGCCGGTCGTCTGGAGTGCGCTGCCCTGGCCGCGTGACGCGGTGATCACGCTCCGCGGACGGCCGACGCTGGTGCGCTGCGCCGCCCTCGGCGTGGCCCCGGCGGCGCGACCGGCGACCGGCGGCGTGAGCGCACCGGAGCCGGGGGTGATCGAGAACGAGGCGCTGCGCGTCGAGGTCGCGGAGGACGGCAGCTTCGTGATCGTCGATCGCGCCACCGGCACCCGGAGCGGCCGGCAGAACCTGCTGCTCGACGAGGGCGACCGCGGTGACGAGTACACCTATTCCTACGCCGGCCCGACCGCCGGCTCGAAGGCGCTCGCCGGCCGGCGCACCACGCGCGTCGAGGGGGACCGCGCCGCGGTCACCGTCGAGCTCGTCCTGCGTCTTCCGGCCGCGCTGCGTGACGACCGGCTCGCGCGGCGCGCCGACCTCGTCGACTGTCCGGTGCGGTTCGTGATCTCGCTCGACCCGGGGGCGGCACGCGTCGACGTCACGGCGACCGTCACGAACGCCGCGCGCGATCACCGGCTGCGGGTGCTGTTCGAAACGGGCGTGCGCTCGATCACGCACACGGCCGGGGCCGCCTTCGCCTGGCTCGAGCGCCCGAACCGCGTGCCGCGGAAACGCGGGTGGGTCGAGCCGCCGACCGCCGAGCGGTGCTTCCATGACTTCGTCTCGGTCGCATCGCGATCGGCTGGCCTCGCCGTGGGCGCCGACGGCCTGCGCGACTACGCCGTCCTCCACGATGGCGGCACGGTCGCGCTCACGCTCTTCCGCTCCGTCGGGTGGCTGTCGCGGTCCGACCTGCGCGAGCGGCGGGGCGATGCCGGCCCGCGGCTCGAGACACCCTCGGCCCAATGCCTGGGCGAGCTGACCTTCCGCTACTGCGTCGTGCCGCTCGGGGCCGAGCGCGGGCTCGCGGACGCCGTCCGCGCGATCCGGGAGTACCTCTCGCCCGCCTGGATGGCCTCCGGCGATGGTCAGGCGAGGTCGTACTGCGAGGTCGAGGGTGACCCTCAGGTGACCCTGTCCGCCCTCCGCGGCCGCTCACCCGACCGCTCCGTGATCCGATTGGTCAACCCGACGAAGACCGTCGCCCACACGACCGTCCACTTCGCCCGAGCGGTGACCGCGGCGCGACCGGTCGACCTGCGCGAGGCGGACGACGGCATGGGCAACACGGCCCTCGACGTCATCCGCACGGCAGCCCCGACCGAGCTGCGCGACGGGAGGCTGGCCGTCACGCTCGAGCCGTTCGAGATCGGAACCTACGAGGTCAGCTTCGGCTGACCTCGCCGCCCTCGCGGGTCGGCCGCCGGACGGTCCGGGCCGGTCGGGCCGACCAAAAGGAGGACACGACACGACCCCGCCGACCTCACTACGGTCCCGGCATGCCGGCTCGGATCGCGCTTCGTGTCGCCGCTCCGATCCTCGCGGTGCTGCTCGGGCTGAGCGCGCTCGCGTCCGCGGATCCAGGTGATGGTGACGCCCGGACCGGCCCGGGCGGCACGCCCGTGCCGTTCCGCCGAACGACACCGCGCGCGTCGCTCATCGCTGATGCCGCCGGCCTCCTGCTCGGGATCCCCGCCGCTCGCGCGTGGGGTGCCGAGAGCGGCCTCATGCCGCTCGACGGAGCGGGCTCGATCGCGCTCGAGCTCACGGTGGACGATCCCGATGTCGCCGAAGGCTTCGTCCGGATCGCGTACTACGCGCGCGCGACCGGCCGCTCGCGCCAGCTCGCCACGCAGGATTCGCCCTACGTGCGTCCCGGTGAGAGCAGGCGCGTGCGGATCGAGCTCCATCCGCCCGCAGGTGCCGTCGCGTATCGCGTGCGCGTGCTCGGCCGGCTCGTGCCGGGCGCGGCCCGTTCGGATGACGGCGCGATCCGCGCGCGCTGGCTCACGGAGCCCGTCGACGCACGCGGCCCATCCATGCCCCTCACGAGGCTCGCGCGTGACCCGCCGTGACATACTCAATGACCGCCAACTCCGTCGGAGGTGTCGATGGCCACCGTCACATTCGACCATGTGACAAAACGATTCGGCGACGTCCATGCCGTGAACGATCTCTCCCTTCAGGTGCTGGACGAGGAGTTCCTCGTCCTCGTCGGGCCGTCCGGGTGTGGGAAGACGACCGCCCTCCGGATGATCGCCGGGCTCGAGGAGCAGACGAGCGGCGACATCTTCATCGGGGAGCGGATCGTGAACGACGTCGCGCCGAAGGACCGCGACATCGCCATGGTCTTCCAGAACTACGCGCTGTACCCGCACATGACCGTGTACGACAACATCGCCTTCGGGCTGAAGCTGCGCGGGATGCCGAGGGCCGAGATCGACCGCCGGGTCGCCGAGGTGGCGGACATGCTCGGGCTCCAGCGGCTCCTGAAGCGAAAGCCGAAGGAGCTCTCCGGTGGCCAGCGGCAGCGCGTCGCGGTCGGCCGCGCGATCGCCCGGGAGCCCGCGGTCTTCCTGATGGACGAGCCGTTGTCGAACCTCGACGCGGCGCTCCGCATCGAGACCCGGGCGCAGCTGCAGAAGCTCCATCAGCGCATCCGCCGCACGACCGTGTACGTGACGCACGATCAGGTCGAGGCGATGACGATGGGTGACCGCATCGCCGTCATGCGCGACGGAGTGCTGCAGCAGATCGACACACCCGAGAACCTGCATGCGCATCCGGCGAACCTCTTCGTCGCCGGTTTCATCGGATCGCCCGCGATGAACTTCTTCCCGGCGAAGATCACCGGGACCGCGCAGACGCCGGTCGCGGACGCCGGCTTCTTCCAGGCCCCGCTCGACGCGCGCGGCGCGCGCGTCCTGGGCAAGGACGTCGTCGTGGGCATCCGTCCGGAGGACATCGAAGCCGGGGCGATCATCAGCCAGGACGGCCACCTCCCGGTGGACGCCCAGGTCGATGTCGTCGAGTTCCTCGGGAACGAGTTCCAGCTTCACCTCTCGAGCGGGGGCCAGGCCTTTGTCGCGCGGGTCGATACCCGTACCCAGACACACCCCGGCGCCTCATTGCGCGTCGGCTTCGACCGGTCGAAGATGCACATCTTCGACAAGGAGACAGAGGAGGCCGTTTCGTGACATTACGCGGCGAAGTCGAGGCCTTCCCGCTGGACACCGTCGTCCGGCTGATCGCGTCGACGAACAAGACCGGACAGCTCGAGGTCCGCAGCGACGGCGGCGGCGGATCGCTCGGCTTCGCCGAGGGCCGCCTGGTCGCAGCGAACGCGGGCGACGATGCCGGCGAGCCGGCGCTCGGGTCGGTGTTCGCGGTGCAACGTGGGACGTTCGAGTTCATGCCGTGGAACGACCCGCCGGCCGCGAACCTGACCGGCGATCTCGATCAGCTGCTCGGGCGCGCCGCCCAGGAGCGGGACCGCATCGTCGCGATCCGCACCACGATCCCGGACGACCGTTCGCGATTCAAGCTCTCCGAGCGCGCCGCCACGCGCGGCGAGATCACGCTTTCGGCGGACCAGTGGCGGACCCTGCTCGCGGTGAACGGCGAACGTGACGTGCCCGCCATCGCCGAGCACCTCCACCTGGGCCGGCTCGCCGCGCTCACCACGCTCGCGTCGCTCGCCGAGTCGGGCTTTGTCGATGTCGTCGAGCCGCCACCGGCACCGGAGCCGGCCCGACCCGCGGCCGAGCGCGCGACCGAGCCGCGTTGGCCACAGGAGCCGCCCGCGCCGCCGCCGCCGGAACCGCCGCGGTGGCACAGCCGGTCCGAGACGAGCTCGTGGGAGCCCGAGCAGCGCTGGGGCCAGGCGGAGCCGGACGTCGGTGCCGCGCTCGGTGCGCGCATGGACACCGGCCGACCCGAGGCGCCGCCGGAGACACCACCCGCCCGCTCGCCGCTGGACATTCCGCCGGCGGGCGAGGACGAGCGCTTCTCGGCGCTGACGAACGCGTTCGGGACACCGGAGCCGGTCGCACCCGAAGAGCCAAGCCCCTCGGGACGCGACCGGGTCAGCGAGTGGGTCCGGCCCGCCGCGGTGCCCGAGTCACGGCCGGCCTGGCCCGCGCGCTCGGACACGGCAGACGAATGGGCGCGCCCGGCGCCCGAGCCGCAGCAGGACGAGAAGCGTCGCGGGCTCTTCGGCTTCCTACGCCGGGACGAGCAGGGCGGCGACGGCACGGTCGCGACGGCCTACGCCGAACCGCCCACGACGACCCGCGCGGGCCAGCTCGCCGCTTTCTCGAACGCGCTCCTCGCCGAATACAACAACGGTCAGTACGGCAAGGGCCGGATCGACGACCGGATGGCGAACCTGCTCATGCGGATCGACGAGCAGGCCGATCCGATCGACCGGCCGCTTCCCATCGTCGACGATCGGATCGACGTACAGGCCCTCGAGCGCGAGGACGTCCCGGAGCAGCAGGCGGTCCCATACCTCGCGATGCTCGTCTCGCAGGTCTACGAGGACGCGGAGCGCGCGTTCGGAAGGGACAAGGCGAGGCGCGGCTACCGGGTCGCGCAGCAGCAGGTCTTCGGC
>DASWCU010000052.1:0-3103 GCA_036389935.1 Candidatus Limnocylindria bacterium | reverse complement strand
CCACATGTCGTCTACGTCGCCCTTCGCGTTCGCGTCGGCGTTGACGTAGCCGAAGTTCACGATCGGCTGGTCGGGCGTTGTCTTCCTCGCCGCGACCATCTTCGGATACGTCTCGGCGTTCGTGCCCTCGTACAGCTCGATGGTGACGTTCGGGTTGTCCTTCGTGTATTCGGCCACGACCTCGCGTGGCACGACGCCCTGGTTCGCGCCGACGTACACGAAGAAGCTGAGATGCACCGGCCCGTCCGCGCCGGCGGGCTTGCCTCCCGCCGCGGGGGTGCCGCTCGGTGCCTGTGCGGCCGGACCGCACGCCGCGAGGAAGGAGAGCGCGGCGGCCGACGAGATGCCGAGCGCGGCCGATCGTTCGAGGAATTGTCGCCGGCTCAGGCCACCGCGGTGCAGCGTCGCGAGTCTCTCTTCGTCATTCATGGATCACACCCCTCCGCGTTCGAGCTCGACGGCCGACGAGCGGTTCAGGATCCGACCGCGGAGCCGCTCGTCGATCTGGCGGTTCAGCGCGTTGCGCCCGTTCGCGTGGGCCGCATCGAGCGCGGACGATAGCAGGTCGTCGACCGCCAAACGGTCGAGCGGCGCCACGCCTACCATGCGCCGGCGTGCGCTTCACCATCGTGGGTGCCGGCGCCATCGGCGGGATCACCGGCGCGCACCTCATCCAGGCCGGACATGACGTCACCCTGGTCGACACCGTCGAGGAGCACCTCGCCGCGATCCGTAGGCACGGCCTGATGGTCGAGGGCATATCGTCGATCACCGCGCGGCCACGCGCGGCGGTCCGTCCGGAGGAGATCCGTTCGCCGCTCGGCACGGTGATCTGCGCGGTGAAGACGCTGCACACCCGAACGGCGCTCGAGCCGATCACGCCGCTCCTCGGCCGCGACGAGTACGTGCTTTCGATGCAGAACGGGCTCGCGTACTACGACGTCGTCGACGCCGTCGGGCACGAGCGCACGCTCGTGGCCTGCTTCAATTTCGGCGGCCACTACGTGGCACCGGGTCGCGTGGTCCACGGCACGAATGGCGGCTTTCACATCGGGGAGCTCGATGGCCGGGTCACCGATCGGGCACGCTTGCTCCGTGACGCGCTCTCAGCGGTGCAGGAATGCGACGCCTCGGACAACGTGCTCGGCTGCGTCTGGACCAAGATCGCTATGGCGAGCGTCTTCTTCGCCACCGCGCTCGTGGATGCCGACGTGAAGGACATTCTCGCGCGGGAGCGCTACCACGGGCTGATGGCCGATCTCGTCGCCGAGAGCGTCGCGGCGGCGGATGCCATCGGTGTGCGCCTCATCGAGCTGCACGGGTTCGATCCGGACACGTTCCGGCCGGAGCGCCGCTCGGAAGCCACGCTGCGGCGCGCGCTCGACGCGATCGCCGGCTCGTTCAACCCCCTGCAGCAACGGACCGGGATCTGGATCGACCTCGCCGTGCGGAAGCGCAAGACCGAGGCGGAGCCGCAGCTCGGCCGGCTGGTCGCCGAAGCGGCCCGCCATGGCGTCGCCATGCCGCTGAACCGTTCCGTCCTCGACCTCGTCACCGAGATGGAGACCGGGCGCCGCGGCTTCGCCTGGGAGAACCTCGACGAGGTCGAGCGCCGCGGTCGCGAGCTCAGCGCAGCTCGCGGCTGAGCGGCACGTGCGGTCGGCCGCAGTGGCTGCCGCCCGTGATCTCGAGGATCGCACCGGTGGTCCACCCTGAGCGATCGCTCGCGAGGAACACGACCGCCGGCGCGATGTCCTCTGGCGCTCCGGTCCGTCGCAGCGGCGTGCCGCGCAGCATGAGGCGCACGTATTCCGAATCGTGGGTGCCGCCCTCGCGCAGCACATCGTCCAGGATGAGCCCCGGGCCGATGGCGTTGACCCGGATGCCGTGCGGGCCGAGCTCGATCGCGAGCACCTGCGTGAGCAGGTTGACCGCGGCCTTGCTGCCGGTGTAGTGGGCGCCCCCCGCCCGGGCCGACGTCGCCGCGGCCGAGGAGATATTCACGATCGCACCGGGCGCTCCGCGTTCGACGAGCCGCCGCGCGACGGCGCGGCAGCAGAGCATCGTGCCCTTGGTGTTGACGTCGAAGACGCGGTCCCACTCGTCGTCGTTCATCTCGAGGACCGGCGTGTTCGGGAAGATCCCGGCGACGTTCACGAGCACACCGATCGGGCCGAGCGCGCGCTCGAGGCCGTCGACGGCCTGCTCCACATCCGCGGTCTTCGACACGTCGGCCGCCGCGCTCGCCGATCGCGCTCCGGTCGCGTGGACCGTCGCCGCGACCGCCGCCGCGGCGTCGGCTCGGGCGTCGACGATGCCCACGGACGCGCCGGCGCGCGCGAGCTCCATCGCGATCGCGCGGCCCAGCCGGCCGGCGCCTCCGGTCACCATCGCGACGCGACCTTGGAGCTCGTTCATGCGCGGGTCCTCCCTGTTCGGCGCCGCGTGATCCGCGCGCCCGTCGGTAGTATGCGAACCGCGATGAGGCGCCGCCGGTGAAGCGCACGCGCTATGACGGCTACCGCTCCTTCCAGTACCTCGAGCCCGACACGGACTATCGACCCTTCGCGCTCGCGAAGGAGATCGGGCGGGTGCCGTCGCGGCGCGTCGACGTCTCGGACGCCGAGGAGCAGCGTGTCCAGCGGCTGCTCGAAGAGCACGTGGTGGTCTCACTGCATGACCATGTCACCGTCGCGCCGGCGAACGTTGCGCAGATGCCGGAGTACCGTCGTCAGGGCCGCGAGTGGACGGGCTACGAAGGCCTCAGCGTCTCGGGCCTCGACTGCGTCTTCGACGCGCTCATGGGCGGGACCGCAACGATCACCTCGCGCGCCGGGTGGAAGTGGGACGACGTCGTCCACGACCTTGGCATGCGGCTGTCGGACGTCGCGCACCAGGACTTCCTCGTGCGGGCCGGAACGCTGGAAGACATCCGCGCCGCGAAAGCGAGCGACCGCATCGCGTTCGTGCCCTGCATCGAGGCTGCGACACCGATCGAGAACGAGCTCGACCGTCTCGACGTCCTGTACGGCCTCGGCATCCGCTCCTGCGGCATCGCGTACAGCGAGGCGAACGCGCTCGGATCCGGTCTCCGCGAGGCCGG
>DASWCU010000051.1:0-13125 GCA_036389935.1 Candidatus Limnocylindria bacterium | reverse complement strand
CCGACGAACACCGTTTCGCGGTCGGCGATCTCCCGCGCGGCCAGGGCGACCATGAGCTCGCCGGGTGATGCGTCGCCGGTCATTCAGAAGAGCGCCGTCGCGGCGGGCACCCCGGGCTCGCGCAGCGCGGCGAGGTCGATGCCGGCTTCATCGGCGGCGCCGAGATGGACCGCCACGGGAACATCTACACGACCGCGATCGGTGGGACGCGCGATCACCCGGCCGTGCAGCTCCCGGGCAGCGGCGGAGGAGCGGACATCGCGAGCCTCGCGAAACGGCTCATCGTGATCATGCCGCACGACCGCAAGCGCCTCCGCGAGCGCGTCGACTTCGTGACCTCTCCCGGCTATGGCACCGGCGGCGGTTGGCGCCGGAGCGTCGGGCTCGTGCGCGGCGGACCGGCGGTGCTCATCACGTCGCGGGGCGTGTTCCGCTTCCGGGACGGCGAGGCGACGCTCGAGTCGTATCACCCGCGCTCGAGCGTCGCGGACTGCGTCGCGAACACGGGGTGGCCGCTGCGGGTCGCCGAAGACGTTCATCCGACGGAGCCGCCCTCGCCGGAGATGCTCGCGCTCATCCGGGCCTACGATCCGAGCGCGTTCTGGACCGGACGGGCGGAATGACCGGACCGCGGGCCGGCTGCCGTGATCGGGGCGGCCGAGCGCTCGGTGACCCAGTGGTATAACCATTTGCGTATTCCCCCTGAAGCCGGTCAAACTGCTGGCGCGGACGACGGGGCGGGGAGACGTGAAGATGGCGATCGCCGAGCGACCGACGCGGACCTTCCGCGACCTCCGCGACTGGCTCCGGCGGATCGATGACCTGGGCGAGCTGCGCGTCGTGCGCGGTGCCCGCGCCGAGGACGAGATCGGCATGGCGACCGAGCTCACCGGCCGCGTCCACGGCACGCCGGCGCTGCTGTTCGACGAGATCCCGGGATACCGGCCCGGCTTCCGAGTGCTCTCGAACGCGCTCGGCTGGTTCCCGCGGCTCGCGCTGACCCTCGGGCTCGATCCGGCGATGTCGCCGCACGACCTCGTGCGGGCGTGGCAGAAGCGCGTGAGCGAGGGGATCGTGCCGATCCCGGCCCAAGAGGTGAAGGACGGCCCGATCTTCGAGAACGTCCAGCGCGGCTCCGACATCGACGTGACGATCTTCCCCGCGCCGACATGGCACGAGGACGACGGCGGCCCGTACATCGGGACGGGGAGCTTCGACATCACGAAGGACCCCGAGGACGGCTGGGTGAACCTCGGCTGCTACCGCGTCATGGTGCACGGCAAGGATCGCCTCGGCTTCTACATCTCGCCCGGCAAGCACGGCCGCCAGCATCGCGACCGCTGGTTCGCGCGCGGCGAGCGGATGCCCCTCGCGTTCGTCGCGGGCGGTGACCCGCTCCTGTTCCTCGCCGCGGCGACCGAGGTGAAGTTCGGCCTCACCGAGTACGACTGGGCCGGTGGCGTCCGGGGCGAGCCCTTCCGCGTCGTGAAGGGACCGGTCACCGGGCTGCCGCTGCCCGCCGACGCCGAGATCGTCATCGAAGGCTGGGTCGACCCGAAGGAGCGGATCGTCGAGGGTCCGTTCGGCGAGTGGACCGGCTACTACGCCAGCGACGCGCGGCCGGAGCCGTTCATGCAGGTCGAGGCGGTGTACTTCCGGAACGACCCGATCATCCTCGGGTCCCCGCCGAACCAGCCGCCGGACGAGCAGTCCTTCTATCGCGCGTTCCTGCGGTCGGCGCAGCTCCGCCAGCAGCTCGAGGCGGCCAGCGTGCCTGGGATCAAGGGCGTCTGGTGCCACGAGGTCGGCGGGTCCCGGTTGTTCAACGCGGTGAGCATCGAGCAGCGCTACGCCGGGCACGCCCGCCAGGTCGGCCATCTCGCCGCGAGCGTGCATGCCGGCGCGTACCTCGGCCGGTACGTCGTGGTCGTCGATGACGACATCGACGTGATGGACCTCGAGGAGGTCGTCTGGGCCATGGCGACGCGGTCGGACCCGGTCGAGTCGATCGACATCATCCAGCGCGCCTGGAGCGGTCCGCTCGACCCGCGCATCCCGAAGGAGCGCAAAGGCCACAGCTCGCGCGCGATCATCGACGCCACCCGGCCGTTCGAGTGGCGGGCGGATTTCCCGCCGGTCAACGCCCCAAGCCCTGAGGTGAAACAGAAGGCTCGAGACCGCTTCGGCTATCTCCTGCGCGGCGAGCCGCATCCGTCGGACGGGAAGCTGAGCTAGAGCGCGTGCACGGGGCGGTCAAGCTGGCGGCCCGTGGCGTCTGCATCGAGTACTGGCTCGAGCGCTCGAGCAGCGTGTTCACCGCCGTCGAGGGCGTCGACGTCGACATCCACGACGGCGAGTTCCTGGCCATCGTGGGCCCCTCCGGCTGCGGCAAGACGACCTTCCTGAACGCGGTCGACGGCCTCCTACCGATCGCGGCCGGCACGCTCACGCTCGACGGGCGGACGATCACGGCGCCGGGTCCCGACCGGGCGATGGTGTTCCAGCAGCCGGGCCTGCTGCCCTGGCGCACCGTGCTCGGGAACGTGATCTTCGGCGTCGAGGCCCAGCGTCGCATGCCGCGCGGCGAGGCGGTCGCGAAGGCGAAGCAGCAGATCGAGCTCGTGGGGCTCAGCGGCTTCGAGGATGCGTATCCGCTCGAGCTCTCGGGCGGCATGCAGCAGCGCGTGAACCTCGCCCGCGCCCTGCTCACCGATCCGGAGATGCTCCTGCTCGACGAGCCGTTCGCCGCGCTCGACGCCCAGACCCGCGAGATGATGCAGCTCGAGCTCCTCAAGATCTGGTCGAAGACGCGGAAGACGGCGCTCTTCATCACGCACGACATCAAGGAGGCGATCTACCTCGCGGACCGGGTGGTCGTCTTCACCAAGCGGCCCGGCCGGGTGAAGCGCGAGGTCAATATCGATCTGACCAGGCCGCGCGACCTGCGCGTGAAGCGAGACCCGGCGTTCCTGCGCTACGAGGACATCATCTGGGAGAGCATCCAGGAGGAGCTCGCCGGACCGGCCGAGCGGCTGATCATGGGAATTCCGGCATGAGCGAGCCACGGCTTTGCCGGGGCGAGCGAATCCCACCAGCCATGAGCGCGTCTCCTCGGCGAAGCCGAGAGATTGAACAGGGAATCCCGGCATGAGCGGGCGGGCGATCGCGCGACCGTGAGCGTCAAGGAAGCCGACCGGCTCATGCCGGTGACGGCCGGCGAGACCGCTCCGCGCGAGCGGCGGTCGGTCGTGCGGCCGAGCCCGATGAAACGCTACGAGCCGCTCGCCGTCGGGACGGCCAGCGTGGTCGGCGTCCTCGCGGTGTGGCAGTTCATCCTTCGGTCACCGATCGACATCGGACCGTTGCCCGTCGTCGAGACGGTGCATCTGGAGTTCCCGCCGCTGCTGTTCCTCCCGCGGCCGTCCGACATCGCTCAGGCGTTCGTCAAGCTCTTCCAGCAGGGGGAGATCTGGCTCGACATCGCGACGAGCGGCCAGGAGATCCTCTGGGGCTACGGACTGGCCGTGATCTTGGGCCTGATCCTCGGGCTGCTCATGGGCTGGTACACGCGCTTCCAGTACGCGCTCGATCCGTTCGTGAACTTCTTCTACAGCACCCCGCGCATCGTGCTCATCCCGCTCTTCATCATCTGGTTCGGCATCGACATGCCGTCGAAGATCGCGGTGATCTTCCTGGGCGCGCTCTTCCCGATCATCATCAACACGATGGCCGGCGTCCGGAACACGGAGGCCGCGCTACTGCGGGTGGCGAAGTCCTTCGGCGCGTCGGACGCGCTCATCTTCCGGCGGGTCGTCCTCCCTGGCTCGGTGCCGTTCATCCTCACGGGATTTCGCCTCGGGGTCGGCCACGCGCTCACCGGGGTCGTCGTGGGCGAGCTGATCGCCGCACGCCACGGGGTGGGTCAGCTCATCGCGATCTCCGGACAGACCTTCCAGACCCCCAAGCTCTTTGCGGGGGTGATCATCATCGCCGGCACCGGGATGCTGCTCACGACGATCCTCCAGCGGGTCGAGAACCGCTTCCAGTCCTGGCGGCCCCAGATCCGGCGGTAAGGAAAGAAAGGTGGGACGAAGAATCCGATGAGGAAGACATTCGCGGTGCTGCTCGCGATCCTCGGCATCCTCGCGACGGCCTGCGGCGGGGCGGGAACCGGCGGTGGCGCGGCGGCGACATCCCCGGCCGCGGCGGCGTCGCCCGGCAAGAGCGCGCTCCCGTGCTGCACGAAGATCAAGGTCGCCTACAGCAACATCACCGGCGACGACCTGGTCGTCTGGGTCGCGTTCGAGGCCGGCATCTTCAAGCAGAACGGGCTCGACGTCGACCTCCAGTACATCAGTGGCGGCGCGCAGACCTCCGCCGCGCTCCTCGCCAACCAGGTGGACATCGCGCAGTTCGGCGGAGGCGAGGTCCTCGGGGCGGTGGCGGGCGGTGCGGACCTCGTGATCGTCGGCCAGCTCGCGCCCGTCTACCCGTACCACCTCTATGTCGGCAAGAACATCAAGACGATCGCCGACCTCAAGGGCAAGAAGATCGGCATCTCGAACGCCGGCGGCTCGAGCGACATCGCGACGCGCGACGCGCTGACGAAGAACGGCCTCGACCCGGACAAGGACGTCCAGATCGTGGCCGTCGGCTCGCATGCGAACCGCACGGCGGCGCTGCTGACGGGCGGCATCGACGCGGGTGTGGACGATCCGCCGGAGGACGAAGAGCTCGTGAAGGCCGGGCTGACCGCGCTCATCGACCTGGCCGGCCAGAAGATCCCGGCGTCGAACACCGCCATCGTCGTCCAGCGCTCCTTCCTGACCGCCAAGAAGGATGTCGTGCAGGCGTACGTCGACTCGATCGTCCAGGGCGTCGCCTACGCGAACAAGAACAAGGACTTCACCATCGGCGTCCTGAAGAAGTACTTCAAGAGCGAGAACACCGCGAGCATGGAGAGCGCGTATAACTTCTTCCTGAAGGAAGTGACGCCGGCCTACCCGTTCCCGGGGACCGACCAGCTCACCACCGCGGTGCAGATCCTCTCCAAGACGAACGACAAGGTGAAGACCGTCGACCTGAACAAGATCGTCGACAGGACGTTCATGCAGAGCGCCCAGGACCGGAAGCTCGGCGGCTAGCCCGGATCCGGTGAGGAGGTAGGTCGCATTGGCGCAGTTCACGGACCGCATCGAGCCGAAGGACTTCCGAAAGATGCCGTCCGAGTATCGCGACCTGCTGACCCGCCTCCTCACCATCCAGGCGGACTGCGAGATCGGCGGCCCGCACATCTACGTGGACCACTGGACCCTCCGAGCGCCGAGCGTCGATGACCAGTGGCGGGTGGCCCGGATCGCGTCGGAGGAGATCGATCACTGCCGGAAGTTCCTCCGGATGCTCGGCCTCATCGACATCGACCGGTCGGACATCCTCTACCGGCCGCGCTCGAAGCGCGAGGTCGACGCCTTCAAGGCCGACATGCCCGAGTGGGCCGACTTCGCCGCGTTCGGCTTCCTCATCGACAAGGTGGGCCAGTACCAGCTCGACGAGATGGTCGGCTCGTCGTACCTGCCGGTGGATGACGTGCTGCCGGTGATCCTCCGCGAAGAGCTGGGTCACATCGCGTACGGCGAGCAGCAGCTCCAGAAGCTCATGACGACGGCCGAGGGGCAGGAGGCCGCGCAGCGGGCGATCGATCGGTGGTACGTGATCGGCCTCGACATGTTCGGTCGGTCGACCTCGGCGCGCGACGAACGGTACATCGAGTGGGGCCTGAAGAGGCGCACCAATGGGCGGATGCGCGAGGATTACATCGCCGAGATGGATCCGAAGATCGAAGCGCTCGGGTTGCGGGTGCCGGACAAGCTCGAGGGCCGGAAGTACCTCTAGGCGCCTTCAACCTCGCGACGTCGCTCGCCGACGCGATCCGCCTCGCCGGGCGGGGAGCGGCGCCGGCCCTGCGTTCGCAGGGCGACACGTACACCTACGACGACATCGTTGAGCGGCAGGATCGCGCGGGCGCCGCGCTCCGCGCGATCGGCGTGACGACCGGCGAGCGCGTCGCACTCCTGCTGCGCGACGGCCCTGACTTCATCAGCGCGTTCCTCGGCGCGGCGAAGATCGGGGCGGTCGCGGTACCGGTCTCGACGTTCGCGCGACCTGCGGAGCTCGCGTTCCTGCTCGGCGACAGTGGTGCGGCGGTCGCGATCGTCGAGGGCGATCTCGTCGACACCGTGCTCGCGACCGGTATCGGGCTTCGCGCGCTCGTGACCACCGGCGTGGCGCGGCAGGAAGCCATCGCGCTCGAGGGACTGCTCCGCGACGTCCGGCTTCCCCTCGCGGCGGCCGAGACACGTGGTGACGACATGTGCTTCTGGCAATACTCGAGCGGCACGACCGGCTCGCCGAAGGCGGTCATCCATCTCCACGAGCGGGCGCGCTTCCCGGCCGTGGCGCATGCGCGTCACGTCGTGCGGCTGCGCGAGGACGACCGCGTGTACAGCACCGCGAAGCTCTTCTTCTCGTACGGGCTGAACAACTCGCTCGTCATTCCCCTGGCGGTCGGAGCATCCGCGGTCCTCGATCCCGAGCGCTTCGATCCCGAACGCGCCTGGTCGCTCATCGCGCGCGAGCGGCCCACGGTCCTGTATTCGGTCCCGACCGCGTACGCGGCGCTGCTCGCGGCGGCCGAGGCCGGCGAGGGCGGTGATGTGTCGTCGCTCCGGCTGTGCGTGTCGGCCGGCGAGGCACTGCCCGGGCCGCTGCTGGAGCGGTGGTCGCGGCGCTTCGGTCTGCCCATCCTCGACGGCATCGGCTCGACCGAGATCGGCTACATCGCGATCTCGAACACCGAGGACGACATCGTGCCCGGCTCCTCCGGTCGCCCGATCCCGGGCTACGCGGCGAAGGTCGCGGATCCGAGCGGCCGGGAGCTGCCCGAAGGCGAGGACGGGGCGCTCTGGGTCCGCGGCGGGTCCACCGCGGCCGGCTATCACGGTGCGCCCGAGCGGAGCGCCGCCGCGTTCCGCGAGGGCTGGATCGTGACGGGCGACCGCTACCGCGTCACCGACGGTCACTTCTTCTATCTCGGCCGCGACGACGACATGCTCAAGGTCGCCGGCCAGTGGGTCTCGCCGCTCGAGGTCGAGTCGGCGCTGGCGGCGCACCCTGACGTGCTCGAGAGCGCCGTCGTCGGGCGTGCCGACGCCGATGGCCTGCTGAAGCCGGCCGCGTTCGTCGTGCCGAAGGACCGTGAGCGTTCGGCCGCGGCGCTTGCGGCGGAGCTGGAGCGGTGCGCCGCTGAGCGCCTCGCCCGGCACAAGCGACCGCGCTGGATCGAAGTGATCGACGCGCTGCCCAAGACGCCGACCGGGAAGGTCCAGCGATACCTTCTTCGGGAACGTGCGGCACGATCGGACCGATGAACGCCCTGGACGGCGCGCGTCGATCGGACCGATGAACGCGCTGGACGGCGCGCGTCGATCGCCGACATGAGCGAGCACCGGATCCGCTTCATCCTGAACGGCGAGCGGCAGGACCTCGTCGTCCCGGCGGAACGGCTGCTCATCGAGGCGCTCCGTGACGATCTCGGTCGGACCGGCACCAAGGACGGCTGCTCCATCGGGGTCTGCGGCCTCTGCACGGTGCTCGTCGACGGCGCGCCGGCGTCATCGTGCCTGATGCTCGCGGTCCAGGCGGACGGCGCGGACGTTCGCACGGTGGAAGGCCTCGCTGCGGACGGCGCGCTCACACCGCTGCAAGAGGCGTTCATCGACCAGGGCGGCTTCCAGTGCGGGATCTGCACGTCGGGCCAGCTCGTCGCCGCGTCCGCGCTCCTGCGCGCGCGTCCTGACGCGACGGAGCCCGAGATCCGCGAGTGGATGATGGGCAACCTCTGCCGCTGCACCGGCTACTACGGCATCGTCCGAGCGATCGAGGCGGCCCGCGGCCGATGAACGGCTTCGACTACGTCGAGCCCGCGTCGCTCGGCGAGGCCCTCGAGGCCGTGGCGCGCGACGGCGACGATGCGATCGTGATGGCCGGTGGGACCGCGGTCGTCCTGCTGCTGAAGCAGGACCTGATCCGACCGGCGCGCGTGCTCGCGCTGCGACGCCTCGACGCCCTACGCGGGATCGCGAGCGACGGGACGCTCCGGATCGGCGCGCTCGAGACGCACGCCGCGCTCGCGCGCTCCCGTGCGGTCCACGAGCACGCTCCGGCCCTCGCGGCGACGTTCGCCTCGGTCGCGACCGTCCGCATCCGCGAGCAGGCGACCGTGGGCGGCAATCTCGCCCACGCGGATCCGGCGCAGGATCCGCCGGTGACCCTGCTCGCGCTCGACGCCGTCATCGTCGTCGCGTCGTCGGCGCGCGGCGAGCGGCGGATCCCGATCGCCGAGCTCTTCGTCGACTTGTTCGAGACCTCCCTCGAACCCGATGAGCTTGTCCTGCGGGTCGAGATCCCACCGCTCCCCGATGGCGCACGCGCGACGTACAAGAAATTCCTGCCGCGCAGCGCCGACGACTACGCGACGGTCTCGGTCGCGGCGGTGCTCGCCCGCGACGCCTCGGGGCGCTGCACGCACGCGCGCATCGCGCTGGGTGCGGCCGGCCCGGTGCCGTTGCGCGCGCGCGACGCGGAGCGATCGCTCGAGGGCCATGTGGTCGATGACAGCGCGATCCACCAAGCCGGCGCCCTGGCCGCTGCCGAGACGGATCCGATCGAGGACCTCCGTGGCGGCGCCGACTACAAACGGGCGATGGCCGCGGTCTGGACCGAGCGGGCGCTCCGCGAGGTCGCTCAGGGATGAAGCTCGAACATCACGTCACGATCGAGGTCCCGCGCCAGCGCGTGTGGGCGCTCCTCATGGATCTGCCCGTCGCGGCGCGCTGCGTGCCCGGCGCGCGCGACGTCACCGCCGACGGCGACGGCCGCGCCGGCGGGACGCTCGATGTCCGGGTGGGACCGATCCGCCTCTCGCTCGCCGGAACGGTGACGCTCGTGAGCCGCGACGACGCGGCATGGACCGCGACGCTCCGGGCCGACGCCGAGGACCGGAGGCTCGGCGGGGCGGTGCGGGCCTTGGTCGACGTCGGCCTGACCGGTGACGCACCGACCGAGCTTCACGTCGCGAGCGACGTCGCGATCCTCGGCCGGATCGGCGAGCTCGGGCAATCGCTCATCGCCCGGCAGGCCGATCGGACGCTCGCAGCGTTCGCCGAGTGCGTGCGCGAACGGCTCGCCGAGCAATGAGGCACGAGCGGTGAGCCAGACGCGGCCGCGCGAGGGCCATCGGGGAACGGCGCTCCTCGCCGATCCTGAGCGACGTCTAGACGGGAACGAGAAGACGACCGGTGCGGCGGCATACACCGCTGATCTCCGCATGCCGGGCATGCTCGAGGCCGCGTTCGTACGGAGCCCATATCCACACGCGCGCATCGTCGCCGTCGACACCGCGCGCGCTCGCGCGCTCGACGGCGTGCGCGCGGTGCTGACGGGCGCCGACGTTCATGCCGCGCGGCTCGGCCGCCGGCTCCAGGACTGGCCGGTGCTCTGCTGGGACCGCGCGCTCTTCGTCGGAGACCGGGTCGCGGCGGTGGCCGCGGACAGCCGCGCGATCGCCGAGGAGGCGGTGCGGCGCATCACCGTCGACTACGAGGAGCTGCCCGCGGTGCTGGACCTCGACGCCGCGCTCGGCGTGGACGCGCCGGTCCTGCATCCCGATGCCGCGGGGTACCGCTACCTCGGCGGTGCGCGCCCGCCCGTGCCGCACCCGAACCATCAGGGCCACGTCGTCGCGCGCCACGGAGACGTGGACGCCGCGTTCGCGCATGCCGCACGGGTCTTCGAGCACGACTTCACGACGCCGCGCATCCATCAGGCGGCGCTCGAGCCGCGCGCGGCGGTCGTCTGGCTCGAGGGTGACACGGTGCGTGTCGTCTCGACGAACAAGGCGCCCTTCGGGCTTCGCGAGCAGATGGCCGCGTCGCTCGGGCTGGCGCCGGAGCGGATCGTCGTGGACAACGGCTACATCGGCGGCGACTTCGGCGGAAAGGGTCTCTCGGTGGACGAGTTCGTCCTGTATTTCCTCGCCCGCGCGAGCGGCCGGCCGGTGCGAGCCGTCACGCGCTACGCCGACGAGGTCACGACGACCAATCCGCGACACGCCGCCCGGATCCGGCTGCGCACCGGCGTCGATAGCGAGGGACGGATCGTCGCGCACGAATCGCGCTCGTTCTTCGACGGCGGCGCGTACGCCGCCGGCAAGCCCACGGCCCGGCTGATCGTCGAGGGCGGTCTCGACACGCTCGAGGGCTATCGCGTGCCGGCCGCGCGGCTCGAGTGCGCCACGGTGTACACGAACCAGGTGCCGGGCGGGCACATGCGCGCACCCGGACAGCCGCAGAATGTGTTCGCCTCCGAGTCTCACCTCGACCTCATCGCGCGCGCGATCGGCCTCACGCCGCTCGAGCTCCGGCGGCGGAACGCCCTTCGGCCCGGTGACCCGACGAGCGGCGGCACCGCCTGGCACGGGCCACCGCTCGCACCGCTGCTCGAGCGCGCCGCGGCGGAGGCCGGCTTCTCGAAGGACAAGGCGGCCGACCACGGCCGCGGGCTCGCCCTCGGCGTGCGGCATGGCGGTCGCGGCACGACGACGATCACGCTCCGGCTCGAGCGCGGCGGCCGGATCGAGGCGCTCACCGGCGTCGGCGAGCAGGGCGGCGCGCAGCACACGATGATCCAGCGGGTGGTGGCCGCGGCGCTCGACGTCGCGCCGGAGGCGGTCCGCGTCCGCCGTCTGTCGACCGCGGCGTCGCCCCTCGATCCAGGGATCGGGGGCAGCCGGGTCACCCCGGTGCACGGTGGCGCCGCATTGGCCGCCGCGCGCGCGCTGCGCGAGCGGCTCGGCGGTCGCGGCGTGGCCGAGGCCGCGGCCGCGCTCGGGGACGGCGAGGCGATCGAGGCGAGCGGAACGCATGAGGCCGGCGCCGCGGACTACAGCGCCTGCGCGCACGCCGTGGAGGTCGTCGTCGATCGCGCGACCGGCATGCTGCGCATCGTCGCGGCGGTCGTCGTCGCGGACGTCGGCCGGGTCATCAACCCGGTGGCACTGCGCGGTCAGCTCGAGGGTGGCTTCGTCTACGGGCTCGGGATGGCGCTCATGGAGGACCTGGCCATGCGTGACGGCCGCGTCGGCGCGACGAACCTGGGCGACTACAAGCTGCCCACGGCCGCCGACGTTCCGCCGCTGCGCATCGTGCTCGTCGGCGATACCGACGGCCCCGGGCCGTTCGGCGCGCGCTCGGCCGGCGAGCTCGTGAACCCGGGCGTGCCCGCCGCGGTGGCCAACGCCGTCGAGGATGCGGTCGGCGCGCGGATCCGCGAGCTCCCGATCACCGCCGAGCGGATCTGGCGAGCGATGCGGGATCGCGCCCCAGCGCGCTGAGGGAGGCGGGCAGCGCGCCCGCCTCCGCCATCACCGCCGTTCGGGTACTAGTTCCCGCCGACGTTGCGCTTCTTCGCGTCATCCACGAACGAGCTGTCGATCACCTTCGTCACGTCGAGGTCCTTCACCGCCGCGTTCGTCTTCGCGAGCTCGTCGCGGCTCGACTTGAACGCGTTCGGGTCGGGCGTCGGATAGGTCGGGAAGATCGCGGTGACGTAGTAGTCGTAGGTCTGGGCGAGCGCGGCCTGGTCATCCACGTTGAGGAGCTTCTGCATGACCGGGATCGTGCCGGCCTTGTCCTTCTTCATCGCGGCGATCGCCTCGATGAGCGAGTCGACGTACCGCTGCAGGACGTCCTTGTGGGTCGAGAGGTACTGGCGCGTCACCGTCGTGACGTTGTCGGTGGCGAGCACCTTCTCCGCCGCGAGGTCGACGATGACCTTGTAGTTCGCCTTGATCAGCGCCGCGGTGTCCGGCGGATGACCTGGCCCCGCGTAGACCTGGCCGGCGAGCATCGCCGCGGTCAGGTTGGCGACCGAGCCGGTCGCGAGGATCGTCACGTCGCTCGGCTGCAGGCCGAGGCGCTGGAGGCAGAGCTGCGCGGCGACCTCGGACGAGCCGCCTTTGGACGCGACCCCGACGACCTTCCCCTTGAGGTCCGCGGCGGTCTTGTAGGTGGAGGGCGCCATGAGCACCCAGGGCGAGACGGGCACGAACAGGGCGAGCGCGACGACGTCGCCGCCCCCGACGAACGCGCTCATCGTCTCGGTGCCGCCGAGCTGCGCGACGTCCACCGAGTTCCCGAGCAGGGCGGCCATCGACTTCGCCCCGCCGTCGATGAGCGAGAGGTCGACGTCGAGCCCGTGCTTCAGGAAGATCCCCTTCTCCTTCGCGTAGAACGGCGCGAGGTTCGCGGGCGAGACGTTGCCGTAGGAGGCCTTGAGCTTGACCGGTGCGGCGCTCGCGGTCGCGCTCGGGCTGCCGCTGGCCGCGGGCCCGCCCGCGCTCGGCGCACCGCCACATGCGGCGACGATCGCGGCGACGATCGCGATGGTCGCGGCTCGGGTCACGATGATCGCCCTCATGGACGCCACCTCCGGCGGGAGGCCATCGCGTGTCCCCCGCGCGCCGGTAATTATCAGACCATTCGACCATTCGCGGTGCTAGGCTGCCCAGCCGATGGGCGTCGAGACGGACGACCGGTACGCGGTCGCGCGCGAGGCGCTCGCCCGGATCCCCCACGGGGTGGCGATCGTCGCCGCGGCCGATGGCGACGAACGCTCGTGCGCGACCGGGACCGCGATGTACGTCTCCTTCGTCCCGCCGATGATCGCGATCGCCGAGCATCCGGGAAGCCGCACGTATCGCTGCATCGAGCGGAGCGGCCGGTTCAGCGTCTCGTTCCTCCACAGCGCCCAGCAGGACGTCGCCGAGCGGGCGGGCCACGCCGCGCCGGGCGGCACCGGGCCCGACAAATTCGCCGCGCTCGAGATCCCGGTGCTCCAGGGGCCGCCGGGCGCGGCGCCGGCGGTCGCCGGCAGCATCGCGGTGCTCTGGTGCGAGGTCCGCGAGCGCACGCCCTCGGGCGACCACGTTCTGGTCGTCGGCGAGGTCGTCGCGCACCGCGTCGACGGGTCGAAGATCGACGCCCTCCTGCGCTACCGCCGCCGGTACGC
>DASWCU010000050.1:0-4455 GCA_036389935.1 Candidatus Limnocylindria bacterium | reverse complement strand
GGTGCCGGCAGCTCCGGATTCGCGGCGCCGAAGCCGAGCCGGGCCTCGCGATCCATCTGCGCTTTCTGCCACGCGAGGTCGATCGGCTCGCCGAACCGCTGCGGGTAGAGCGCGCGCCAGATCTGCTTGCGGATCACGAAGTTGTCGGGGTCGAGCAGGTACGCGCGGTGCCAGAGCGCGAGCGCCGCTTCGCGATCACCCGAAACGAACCGGGCATTGCCCCGGGCGAACAGGTCGAGCGCCGGATCGTTGGCCGACGCGGCGTCGGCGACCGTCTCCGCCCCGCTGCCCGCCAGCCATCGCTCGACGAGGGCACGGGTGTCCGCCTCGCGGATGTCGAAGCCCCTGATGCGCGAGCCGACGAGGCGGCCGTCTGACCCGAAGCAGAATCCGTTGGGGATCGCGCGATAGCCGAACGCCCGGGCGAGCGCGCCATCGCGGTCGAGGAGCGTCGGCGCATCGAGGTCGCTCGCGAAGCGCGCGGCCTCGGCCGTATCGACGTCGGCCGCGACCGTCACGAAGCGCGCGTCGTCACGCTCCCGTTCCGACCAGAACCGCTGCCAGACCGGCAGCTGCGCCCGGCACCGTCACCACGACGCCCACACGAACACGATGAGCGGGTCACCGAGATGCTCGCGGAGCGTGGCCGGCCGGCCGCCGAGGGTCGTGAGCGGGAGGTCGAGCGGCGAGCCCTCCACCGCTAGACCCGCTCGAAGATCGCCGCGATCCCCTGGCCGCCGCCGATGCAGAGGGAGGCCAGCCCGTAGCGCGCGTCTCGCTTGTGGAGCTCGGTGACGATCGTGAGCGCGAGGCGCGCGCCGGATGCACCGAGCGGGTGGCCGAGCGCGATCGCTCCGCCGTTCACGTTCGTCCTCTCCCGATCGAGACCGAGATCCTTTTCCACCGCGAGGTACTGTGTCGCGAAGGCCTCGTTGATCTCGACCAGGTCCATGTCCTCGATCCGCAGTCCCGCCCGCTCGAGCGCGCGCCGGCTCGACGGGGCCGGGCCGATGCCCATGATCTCCGGGTCCACCCCGCAGACGCCGCCTGACACGATGCGCGCGAGCGGCTTGAGCCCGGCCCTGGCGGCCGCCTCGGCGTCGGCGACGACGAGCGCGGCGGCGCCGTCGTTGATCCCGCTCGCGTTCCCGGCGGTCACGGTCCCGTCCTTCTCGAAGCGAGCCTGGAGCGTCGCGAGCTTCTCGAGCGTCGTGTCGGGACGGATGTGCTCGTCCTTGTCGACCGTGATCGTGCCCTTGCGCTGTTTCACCTCGACCGGGACGATCTCCTCGCTGAATCGGCACGACTCGCGCGCCTTCGCGGCGCGGATGTGGCTGCGGTACGCGAACTCGTCGGCCGCCTCGCGCGTGATGCCGTACTTCCGCCCAAGCTTCTCGGCCGTGTTCGCCATACCGAGGCCCGTGTAGCTGTCGATGAGCGCGACCCACAGGTAGTCCTCGAGCTTCTGCTCGCCGAGGGGCAGGCCCCAGCGCGCGCCGCGGATCTGGTGCGGGGCCATGCTCATCGCCTCGGCGCCGCCGGCCAGGACGAAGTCCGCCTGTCCCAGCTGGATCTCTTGCATCCCGAGCAGGATCGCCTGGAGACCTGAGCCGCACAGCCGGTTGACCGTGAGGGCCGGCACGTCTTTCGGGACGCCGGCCTTCAGGCCGATGTGCCGGGCGTGATACACGGCGTCGCCGCTCGTCTGGAGGACGTTCCCGAAGATGACGTGGTCGATCCGCCCGGGCTCGACGTGCGAGCGCTCGAGCGCGGCTTTCGCGGCGACGACGCCGAGGTCGTTGGCGGACAGCTCGCGGAGCGCCCCGCCGTACGTGCCGAACGGGGTCCGCGCGCCGCCGAGGATGACGACGTCCTTCATCGGTCCATTGTCCCATCCCGCGGAAGGCGGGCGGCCAGGCGAACGCCGCGCACGATCGCGCGCGCGACGGCGTCGGCCGCGGCGACCTGCACGAGCACGGGATCGGCGCGCTTCTCGCCGGCGGAGAGCGCGAACAGCGTGTCGCCGTCCATGTCGGTGTGCGCCGGCCGCACGGCGCGGGCGAGTCCGTCGTGACCGGCGATCGCGACACGGAGCGCGGCGGTCCGCGTGAGCGCGGCATCGGTCAGGATCGCGCCGATCGTCGTGTTCGCGCCGGGCGTGCCAGCACGGGCGTCCTGCAGCGGTGCGACCCATTCGTGCGCGTCGTCGTCCCAGATCCCGCCGATCGCGTTCACCGCCACGACCGCGCAGACGGTCGCGTCGCCGGCGCGGGCCGAGGCGATGCCCAGGCCGCCCGGCCGGCCGCCGCCACGGCCCTTCGCGACGGTCGCCCCGGTGCCCGCGCCGACCGCGCCCTCCTCGGGCTCGTGCGTGGCCGCGACGCACGCCGCGTAGCCTGAGGCAGCATCGGGGCGCGCGCGATGATCGCCCACCGCCAGGTCGAAGATGACCGCACCCGAGACGAGCGGCACGCGCCGATCGCGGATCGCGTAGCCGATCCCGTGCTCGTCGAGCCAGCGCATCACGCCGGCGTACGCGGCGAGGCCGAACAAGCTGCCGCCGGTGAGCAGGACCGCGTTCAGCGTCTCGATCGAACGGCCCGGTGCGAGCCGGTCTGTGTCGATCGTTCCGGGCGCGCCGCCACGCACGTCGACGGCCGCGACGGCCGCGGGCTCGGACAGGATGACCGTGCACCCGGTGCGGCCCACCGGGTCGCTCCAATGCCCGATGCGGAACGCCGGCGGAAGATCCATCGCGGCGGCGAGTCTGCCACCATCGCGCGCGTGGCGACGCGCAGCGAGTGGCGGATCGAGAAGACGGAGGCCGTCTCCGCCGGCGGGATGATCACCGCCGAGCACCCGCGTGCCGCCGAGGCCGGCGCGCGGATCCTCGCCGCGGGCGGGAACGCGGTCGACGCGGCGGTCGCGGCCGCGTTCGTCATGGGCGTCGTCGAGCCGTACACGAGCGGCATCGGTGGCGTCGCGTGGTGCGTCCTGCGACAGCCGGACGGATCGATCACGACGATCGAGGGCACCGGCGCCGCCCCGTTCGCGGCGACGCCCGACATGTACGAGCTGCTTCCCTCCGGCGGTGCCGGCATGTACGGGTGGCCCGCGACGGCCGGCGACGCGCAGAACGTCGGCTACCGGTCGGTCGGCGCGATGGGCGCGGTGGGGTGCCTGTGCTACGCGCTCGAGCGGTACGGCACGCTGGACCGGAACGCCGTGCTGCGAGACGCGATCGGGCTCGCGGCCGACGGCATCGACGTCGAGTGGCCGCTCCAGCTCGCGCTCGGTGCGTACCACGATCGTCTCGCGCCGCACGAAGCCTCGCGCGCGATCTTCCTGAAGCCGAATGGCGCGCCGCCGCGCGCCGCGACCGGCTTTGACCCGGCGGACCGGCTGGTGCAGCGCGATCTCGCCGAGAGCCTTCGGGCGCTCGCCCGCGACGGCGCGGATGCGCTCTTTCGCGGCGAGCTCGGACGGGCGATCGTGGACGACGTCCGATCGCGCGGCGGGCTGCTCTCGATGGACGACCTCGCGTCGGTCCCGCCGCGCGAGCGCGCGCCGCTCCGCTCCGAGTACCGCGGGCTCGCGCTGCTCACGCTGCCCGAGGCGTCAGGCGCCGTCACCGTGGTCGAGGCGCTCAACATCCTCGAGGGCTACGCCCTCGGTGGCCACGCTCCGCTCGGCGCTCCCGCGCTGCATCTCATCGCGGAGGCCGAACGGCGCGCGTTCGCCGACCGGTTCGCGTACCTCGGCGATCCGGAGGGCGTCGGGACCGCCGTGTACGAGTGGCTCGGTTCGAAGGAGCACGCGGCACGTGCGCGGGCCTCGATCGATCCCGAGCGCGCATCGCCCGGCGCGGGCGCGACCGCGGTCCCGCCGTCGAGCGACTGCACGACGCACGTGAACGTCATCGATCGCGAACGGCGGATGGTGAGCCTCACGACGACGCTCGGCGGCGGGTTCGGCTCGGGGGTCGTCGCCCGCGGCACCGGGATCGTGCTCGCGAACGTGATGACCTGGTTCGATCCGCGGCCTGGACATGTGAACTCGATCGCCGGCGGGCGCCGGATCCTCTCCGCGATCGCGCCGCTCCTCGTGCTGCGCGGCGACGAGCCGTTCCTGTGCGCCGGGGCACCCGGCGGCCGCAAGATCATGAGCGCGATGGTCCACATCGCGACGAACGTCGCGGACTGGGGGATGGGTCCCCAGGCGGCCGTGAACACGCCGCGCGTGCACTGCGAGTCGACCGACACGCTCGTCGACGTGCGGGTGCCGGCCGCGACGCGAGCCGCGCTCGTGGCGATGGGCCACCGTCTCGCGGTCCACGAGGACACGTTCGCTTCCACCCATTTCGCCCGGCCGAGCGCGATCCTCGTGCAGGACGGCGAGCTCCGGGCCGGGGTCGGGGCGATGAAGATCTCGGCCGCGATCGGGGTCGACGCCTGA
>DASWCU010000049.1:0-9349 GCA_036389935.1 Candidatus Limnocylindria bacterium | reverse complement strand
GGCCGTCGCTCGCGGTGGCCTTGCTGATCGCAGGCCTGCTGCTCGCTGTCGCGTTCGTCGCGATCGCGGCGCAGCGGAACGCGCTGGCGCGGGACGCGGCCGCGCTGCAGGCGCAGATCGTCGCGGAGGAAGCGCGACACGCGCAGCTCGAATCGGCGGTCAAGGACATGGCGACCGATGGTTATGTCGAGCAGAAGGCGCGCGAGTTCGGATACATCCGGCCGGGCGAGGCGATCATCGGCGTGCAGCGCGAGGGCCCCGCGCCGGTGTTGCTGAGGGCTGCGCAGGCGGGTCCGACGCGTTTGGAAAAGTGGGTCGCGCTGTTCTTGGGGAAGCGCTAAAATGAGTTTCGCGGGATGGAGCAGCGGTAGCTCGTTGGGCTCATAACCCAAAGGTCCCAGGTTCGAATCCTGGTCCCGCAACAGCCGGTCTGGCGTCTAACCCGAGGCGCAATGCCTCGGGTTTCGTTTTGCTGCAGGTCCTATTGCCACGACCTCGCCGTTTCGCTTACCAATCGAGCGTGCCTTCACTGTCGAGATCTCTTGCCGTATCGCGACCCTGAACAGCGACGCGCTTATGGACGCGCTTGGATGCGCCTCAACGTCGAGAAGGCGCGCGAGGCAATGCGCCGATGGCGCAAACGTCACCCGAGTGAGCACGCGACGGCGCGCGACACGTGGGACGCCGAGCATCCCGCCGCAGCCAATGAGCGCCGTCGAAAGTACGCTCGCGCGCATCCCGAAGTCCGTCGAGTCATCGGCGAGCGTCGGCGAGCACGGGCAGCGAAAGCCGATGGTGCGCACACCGCCCGGGAGTGGCTGGATCTCGTTGCCGCGTACGCCGACCGCTGCGCCTACTGCGGCGGGCCAGGCCCCCTGCAGGTCGATCACCGCACGCCGCTCGCGCGTGGCGGCTCCAATTCGATCGACAACATCCTTCCCGCCTGCGGACCGTGCAACCGCCGCAAGCACAAGCGCACCGAAGCGGAATTCCGCGCGCTGCTCGACAAGGCACGCCCCGATCCTCTGACGTAGCTCGCGACCGCGGACAGGACGCTAACTAATGTCACGCTTGTGGTCTAGGAGACTGAATCGCGCCGCGTGGCCGCCTACAATTGACCCCACCGGCTGGGTAGCTCAGTGGTAGAGCAGCGGACTCATAAACCGCTGGTCCCGGGTCCGAATCCCGGCCCAGCCACCGTTGAACTCCGCCTCCATCCGCGCCGCCGTGCTGCGCTTCGCGCGCGACCACGACCTTCTCCGGCCCGGTCCGCTCGTCGTCGCGGTCTCCGGCGGCACCGACTCCACCGCGCTCGTGCTGCTGCTGGGCGAGCTCGCCCCCGAGCTCGGGCTCGATCTCCACGTCGCGCACTTCGATCACCGCACCCGGCCGCGGGCGTCGGCCGCGGACGCGTCGTTCGTAGCCGCGCTCGCCGCACGTTGCGGCGCTACGATCCGCGTCGGCCGCTCCGAGCGGCGCCCCGCGAACGAGGACGACGCGCGCCGGCTCCGCTACGAATTCCTCCGTCGCGCCGCACGCGAGGCGGGCGCGAGGGCCATCGCGACCGGCCACACCCGCGACGATCAGGCCGAGACCGTGCTCCTGCACATCGCCCGTGGCAGCGGTCTCGCCGGTCTGGCGGGGATGCGGCCGCGCCGTGACGACATCGTCCGGCCGCTGCTGGGCATCGGCCGGACCGAAACGGCGCTCGTCTGCGCGGAAGCCGGCATCACGCCGCGCGAGGATCCATCGAACCGATCGCTCCGGTTCGCCCGCAACCGCGTCCGGCGCCGCGTGCTACCCGAGCTCGAGCGCCTCAATCCGGAGGTCCGGGCCGCCCTCGCCCGTCTCGCCGACGCGGCGGCCGAGGTGACGGACGCGCGCCAGGGGCTGATCGCGCGGGCCCTCGAAGCGGCCCGGATGGACGATGGGATCGCGCTCGACCGCCTCGATCCCGAGCTCCTCGCTGCGGCGCTCGCCCACGCGTGGCGGCAGCACACCGGCCGGACGCTCACCGCAACGCATCGCGCGGCGCTCCTTGCGCTCGCCTCGGGCCGCGACGGCTCGGCGGCCCTGGACCTTCCCGGCGGGCGCGCGTTCCGCGAGTACGGTCTGCTGCGCCTCGGTTCAGCCGCACTGTCCGCGGCGGTCGCGAGCGCCGACGCGGGCGGCGAGCGCGCGCACGACGAAGCCGTGCCGCTCCGCGATGGCGAGCGCGTCGAGTGGCGGGGCTGGACGATCGGCCTCAGCGGCGTGGACGGCGCCGATGAGGCGCGATCCGGTCGTGACGAGATCCATCAGCTCGATGAAGACGCCGAGAACGAGCGATCGAGCGGATCGACCTGGTCTCATCTCGACGACGCACGAGACCGCGCGCGCTTCATCGTCCCCGCGCCCGCGGGCAGGCTCGTCGTGCGCGCGCGACGGCCGGGCGATCGGCTTGCCGGTCCCATTCGCACCAAGCTGCAGGACCTCTTCGTGGATGCGAAGCTCCCCGCCCGGCTCCGCGACTCGCATCCGCTGGTCGTAACGGAGGATGGTGCGGTGTGGTGGGCGGTAGGCCTGAAACATGCGGAAGGACCGTTCGTCGAGGGTCGGCGGCTCGTCGCACGCCCCCCGGCGGATCAAATCTGGTCCACGAAGCGTTACAACGGGTAGCATCGCGAGTTAGGAACATGCCGGAAGGCCGGAGAGGACCAGACAACGAACTTCGATAACCGCATCTTCAAGAACGGGATCCTGACCCTCCTCCTGGTGGTGATGGGGGTCGCCCTCCTGTACGCCTATCGGGCCCAGAGCCCGTCGGCGGCGGTCGTCCCGGTGTCGCAGGCGATCAGCGAGATCAACGCCGGCTCGGTGAAGCGGGTCACGATCACCGGGGACCAGGCGCAGCTCGAGCTGAACGACAACACGACCAAGCAGTCGACGACGATCGGCGACAAGCATGACGCGTTCGACAAGGCGATCTTCGACTACAACTCGGCGAACCAGTCGCGCCAGGTCGAGATCGTCTACGCGAAGGATTCGCAGACCTTCGGCATCATCGGCTCGATCCTGCTCAGCCTGCTGCCGGTCCTGCTGATCGGTGGCTTCTTCGTCTACATGATGCGGCAGGCCCAGGGCACCAATAACCAGGCGCTGTCGTTCGGAAAGTCGCGCGCCCGGATGTTCATCGGCAACAAGCCGACGGTCACCTTCGACGACGTCGCCGGCGTGGACGAGGCGAAGCAGGAGCTCACCGAGGTGGTCGAGTTCCTGAAGTACCCGGAGAAGTTCTCCACCCTCGGCGCCCGGATCCCGCGGGGCGTGCTGCTCGTCGGCCCGCCCGGCACCGGAAAGACCATGCTCGCGCGGGCCGTCGCCGGCGAGGCGGGCGTGCCGTTCTTCTCGATCTCAGGCTCCGAGTTCGTCGAGATGTTCGTCGGCGTGGGCGCCTCCCGCGTCCGCGACCTCTTCGACCAGGCGAAGCGCAACGCCCCGTGCATCGTCTTCATCGACGAGATCGACGCGGTCGGCCGTCAGCGCGGCGCCGGCCTCGGCGGCTCGCACGACGAGCGCGAGCAGACCCTCAACCAGATCCTCGTCGAGATGGACGGCTTCGATACCGGGACGAACGTGATCGTCCTCGCTTCGACGAACCGTCCCGACGTCCTCGACCCGGCGCTGCTCCGGCCCGGGCGGTTCGACCGCCAGGTCGTGCTCGACCGGCCCGACATCAAGGGCCGCAAGGGCATCCTCGATGTGCACGTCCGCGGCAAGCCGCTCGACAAGTCCGTCGACCTGCTCCGGATCGCCCAGATCTCGCCCGGCTTCTCGGGCGCCGACCTCGCCAACGTCGTGAACGAGGCGGCGATCCTCGCCGCGCGGCGGAACCGCAAGGTGATCAACCAGATCGACTTCGAGGAAGCCCTCGAGAAGGTCTCGCTCGGTCCCGAGCGCCGGTCGCGCGTGATCTCCGAGAAGGAGAAGAACATCGTCGCGTACCACGAGGCCGGCCACGCGCTCTGCTTCAAGCTCCTCTCGAACACGAACCCGGTCCACAAGATCTCGGTCGTGTCTCGGGGAATGGCGATGGGCGTGACCTGGTCGCTTCCGCAGGAGGACCGCTACTTCCGGACGAAGAAGGAGTTCGAGGACGACATCGCCGCGGCGCTCGGCGGCTGGACCGCGGAGCAGCTGCACCTCGGCGGTGACGTCACGACGGGGGCCTCCAACGACATCGAGAAGGCCACCGAGATGGCCCGCCAGATGGTCACCAAGTACGGGATGAGCGAGAAGCTCGGGCCCCTCCAGTACGGCAAGACGGACGAGCTGATCTTCCTGGGCCGTCAGATCCAGGAGGAGAAGAACTACTCCGAGGAGACCTCGAAGCTCATCGACAGCGAGGTCCACGAGATCGTCGACCGGGCCCGCCGTCGCGCCTACGAGCTCCTCACGAGCCACCGGGAGATCCTCGACCGCGTCGTGAAGCGCCTGATCGAGGAAGAGACGCTCTCGTCCGAGGACTTCAACAAGATGTTCGAGGACGTCGAGGCCCAGCCGGTCGCCGCGGCGACGGGCCAGTCGGAACCGCCGGCCGGTCTGCCCGCCGGCGCCCCGGAGGAGAAGCGCCGCACCGGAAAGGGGCCCGCACCCGCGCCGACACCGGCATAGCGGGCGCTGACGCGCGCCGGCCGCGTAACGACCGATACCCCGGCGCCCGTAACGAGCGGCACGCCGCTTGCTTAGGTCGGATACGTGAGCGAGCGCATCGGTGACGTACGCCGGACCATCGAGAGCGATGAGCGCACGCGCGCGCTCGCCCTCGCGCTCATCACGGTGCTTCTGGCCCTCGCGTTCATGGTCCTGCTGATCTCGGACCAGGTGCAGGCGGCCGTCTCCTAGCCACCGCGACCCGGAACCGGACGCTTCGGCTGAGGCGCCGGGGCGCGCCTGACTAAAGTCCGACCGGTGCGCCTCTTCATCGCCGTCCCGCTGCCGGCGGACGTCCGCGAGCGCGCGGCCGCGCTCCTTCCGCCGGACCTCCCGGGCCTGAAGCCCGTCCGCGCCGACCTCATGCACCTGACGCTCGCGTTCCTCGGTTGGACCGCCGACGAACGGCTCGGCGACGTCATCGCGGCCGCCGGCGCGGCCACGGCCGGTCAGGGTCCGTTCACGCTGGCCCTCGACCACGCCGGTCGCTTTCCCGAGCGCGGACGGCCCCGCGTCATATGGCTCGGGATCGGCGCCGGGGCTGATGAGCTCGCGCGGCTCGCCTCGGCCGTCGCGGAGGCGCTCCGCGCCCGCGAGATCCGATTCGACGACCGGCCATTCGCGGCGCACCTGACGCTGGCCCGCGTCCGCGAGGATGCGTCGCTGGCCGACGCTCGCGCCGCCGGCGCCGCGGCCGAGTCGATCGGTCCGCTCGACCTCCGGTGCCCGATCGAGCGCGTCGCGGTCGTGCAGAGCGTGCTCTCGCGCTCGGGCCCGCACTACACCGAGCGGGCGTCCGCCCGGCTCGCCTGAGGCCGGCCGGCAGACCGGCAGGGGCGCTCGTCCCTACCCAGACGTAATTCCGACCGCTATAGTCGGATTTCGGGGAGGGACGCCATGCGCCCGATCGGGATCCTCTACGAGAACGAAGCCTGGCTCGAGCCGACGTTCCGCTCGCTCGACGCGGCGGACGTCCCGTACGCGCGACTGTTCGCCAACGACGAGGTCTTCGATCGCGGCGCAGCGGCGCCGGAGTGGTCGCTCGCGGTCAACAAGGTCTCCCCGTCCTCGTACCTGCGCGGTCACGCGCCGAGCATCGCGTTCGCGCGCGAGTTCCTGCCGCTCCTCGAGGAGCGCGGGATCCCTGTCGTGAACGGGAGCGCGGCATTCCGGCTCGAGACCTCGAAGGCGCTGCAGCTCCTCCTCCTCGATCGGCTCGGTATCCGCGCGCCGAGGGCGCATGTCGCGAGCGACCCCGCTCGCATCATCGAGGCCGCGCGCGACCTCCTGTTCCCGGTCATCGTGAAACCGAACGTCGGCGGCTCCGGCGCGCTCATGCGCCGGTTCGAGACGATCGAAGAGCTGCGCGCCGCGGCCTCGACCCTCGAGCTCGGTCCCGACGGCACCGCCCTCGTGCAGGAGTACCTCGAGCCGATCGACGGTTCGATCACGCGGATCGAGTTCCTCGACGGAGAGTACCTGTACGCGATCCGGATCACGAACGATCGCGACACGGACTTCAACCTCTGCCCGGCCGACATCTGCCAGACCGATCCGGCGTCGGCCGATGCCACGCTGGGCGCCGAGTTCGACAACTGCGTCATCGACGCGCCCGCGAAGAAGGCGCTGAAGATCGAGGCCGTGGACGCGCCGCACGAGCTGATCGATGCGGTGCTCCGGATCGCGAAGCTCGGTCGGCTCGACGTCGGCGGGGTCGAGTACCTCGTGGCGGCCCGCGACGGCCTGCCGTACGTGTACGACATCAATGCCCTCTCGAACTTCGTGACCGACGCCGAACGGCTCGTCGGGTTCGATCCGCACGCCCGGTTCGCGCGGTACCTCGAGCGTCGCGCCCGCGAGGCGGTGCGGTCGTGACCGCCGCCGCCTTCGTCCGCACGGCGCACCCCTACCGCGACACCGAGGTCATCGACGCACGCGCGCCGCGGACGAACCAGGCGATCGTGGGCGCGCTCTCGCTCCTCGCGGTGCTCACCGGCTGGTGGGGGATCCTGCTCGTCCTCGCCCTACAGCTCGCGATCGGCCTCACCTTCGGTCGTCGCTACTGCCTGCCCTGCCTCTTGTACTTCGAGGTGATCCAGCCCCGTCTCGGCGAGGGGCCGATCGAGGACTCTCGGCCGCCGCGCTTCGCGAACGTGATCGGCGTCGTCTTCCTTTCCGGGGCGACGCTCGCGATCGGGCTCGGCTTCCCGCAGATCGGCTGGGCGCTCGCGATCATCGTCGCGGCGCTCGCGCTCCTCGCGGCGACGACCGGTCTCTGCGTGGGCTGCGAGTTCTATCGCATCGCCTCGCGCGTGCGAGGGATCCGGCGCAGGCGCATCGATCGCGTCGATCTCGTGGAGCTCGGCGCCGTCGTCGAGGGTGAGACCGTCGTCGAGTTCACGCACCCGCTCTGCACCGACTGCCGCACGCTCGAGCGGGAGCTGCGCGCGGCCGGTCGGAGCGTCCTCACCATCGACGTGTCCCGCTGGCCTGAGCTTGCGCGTAAGTACGGCGTCTCGGTCGTGCCGACGGCCGTGCTGGTCGGTCCGGATGGAGCGGTACGCGCCCGGGTCGCGTGAGGCTCCCGCGTTCCGGCGCGGCTGACGACGGGCTGAACCCGCAGCTGCGGCGGATCGAGCGCTCGGTCGAGGAACGGCTGCAGCGCCTCTCGGAGGATGGCGAGCTTTCCGGCCTGCCCGGCGAGGGGATGCCCTTCGCGCCCGATCAGCTCGCCGGCGACGACGAGCGTTGGGCGGCCTTCCGGATCATGAAGGACAACGGGATCCTTCCGGCATGGGCCACGCTGCGACACGAGATCGATGCGGAGCACGCGCTGCTCCGGCGCCGCGCGACCGCCCACGAGCGGTGGCTCACATCGCGCGCCGGACTCCTCCGGACGCTCCCGGCCGATCGGATCATGGACACGGCGCGCGTTACCGCGCGCGAGGATGCGCGGGTGCGGGCGGAGCTTCGCGCCGAGGTCCGAAGGCTGAACGAGCTGGTCGTGCGCCACAACGCGATCGTGCCGGCGGAGCGCCTGGTGCTGCCGGCCTTCAGCCCGGATCGGCTGGTTCCCGACGCTGCTCGGGCGCCAGACCCCTGACTGCCGCCCCGCAGCACCTCAGCCGCGAAGGATCACGAAGTACTAGGACCTTTGGCTGGACGGTTATCAATAAGGGTAGTGGCTTACCGCTTGACCGCCTGGTATAGCGTCGCTAAACCTCAGCCTCGCCCCACTGGCGTTAGTGAAATTCCCCGGGCGGTTTGAGACGGTCAGGCCGCCCGGAGGAGATCGGTCAAGAGGTCGGCCACGCCGGTGAGCGCGGGGATGTTCTCGAAGCCGCGATCGGTGAAGGGCGTCCCGTCGTAGCGCTCGGCCGGCGTCAGCCAGCCGATCTCACCGTGTAGTCGGTGGAAGTTGTAGTAGCTGGCGTAGCCGACGACCGCGGCCTCGGCCGCGGCGAGGTCGCGGAGCGGCTGGCGGTCGAGGACCTCCGCCTGGAGCGTCGCCCAGAAGGCTTCGACCTTCCCGTTCGTCCACGGCGTGTCGATCTGCGTGCGGATGTGCCGAATGCGCAGCTCCTCGAGCGTCCGCTGGAAGCGGTTGAGCAGCGTCTTGGCGATGGACACGAAGGGCGTGCCGTTGTCGCTCATGAGCGCCATCGGGACGCCGCAGAGCTCGACGGTCTCCTCGAGGAGGCGCAGCACCGGGACCGCCTCGATGCTCGGGACCGCGCGGATCCCCAGCAGGAAGCGGCTGAAGTCATCGACCAGCGCGACGAAGTGGCAGGTCTTGAGGCCACCGCTGGGCTGCCGGAAGTAGAAGGGACCCTTCAGGTCGACGTGCCAGAGCTCGTTGGCGCCGTCGCGCTCGTAGCGCGGGCCGGGGAGGCGTCGCGCCGTCGAGCGGTGCGTGCCCAGCCGCGCGAAGAGCCGGTCGATCTGTCCGTGGGAGACCGGCCAGATGCCGCGGCGCCGGAACTCGGCCGCGATGCGCTTGCTGTTCCAGTACGTCAGCAGCCGCACGGTGATCACGACGCGCTCGACCTCGGGCGGGAGCTCCGAGCAGCGGCTCGAGCGGTAGCGGTCGATGAGGCCGGTGATGCCGTCGGCGTCGAAGCGGTCGCGCCAGCGGAAGAGGCTCGCGCGGCCGCAGCCGAAGCGGTCACAGATCTCGGCGATCTCGCCGCCCGCGGTCCATTCGCGCAGCGCCGCGCGCCGCCGACGGACCACCGCGGCGAGGCGGTCGGGAGCACGTGTCTCCGGTGGCCGGCCGTTCTCCGTCGCAAGGAACAGGAAGCCGGGTCCCTCTTGGTAGTGGTTGCGACGAGGCAGCCGACCAGGGTCGGACTTCGAGGCCACGGCGTCCCTCCTCCGCTCCCCCGCGGAGGGACGCTACGAGAGTCTCAAACCATCCGGGGAATGAGAGTTAGGCCGGGCGCACGGTCGCTCGGCCACTCAGCGAGGACGGCCGGAGGAGGCGACTTCGAAGCGGATCCCGCGATCGACGGATTCATCACCTCGTACGATCGGATCGGCGGGCTCGCCGACCTTGATCCTTCGTGCACGCCCGCGTGCGCTCACGGGTCGAACGAGTTCGTGCCGCGTATCTCGGTCATCGTCGACGACTTCAGCCACTTCGCCGCCTCGGCCCAGA
>DASWCU010000048.1:0-31206 GCA_036389935.1 Candidatus Limnocylindria bacterium | reverse complement strand
GCAGCTCATGACCACCCGCCAGGGCTTCCAGAACACGGTCGTCTACGACCTCGCGCGGATCCACGAGCGGTACGGGCTTCGGCCGGATCAGATGATCGACTTCAAGGCCCTCAAGGGCGATGCCACCGACAACATCCCCGGCGTGCCCGGCGTCGGCGAGAAGACCGCGGCGAAGCTCGTCGGCGACCACGGGAGCATCGAGGGCGTGTACGAGGCCTTGCCTCAGCTGACGCCCAAGCTGCGCGCCGCGCTCGAGGCCAACCGCGAGCAGGTGTTCCGCAGCCGCGAGATGTCCCGCATCGTGACGGACCTGCCGGTGACCCTCGACCTCGAGCGCACGCGCCGCGGGCCATACGACCGCGGCACGGTGATCGATCTGTTCCGCGACCTCGAGTTCCGCAGCCTCATCCCGCGGCTCCCGCCCGCCGACGGCAACGTGCGCGCGGCGCCGCCGGCCGCGCCGACCCTCTTCCCGAGCGGCGCGCCCCCTACCGGTCAGCTCTCGCTCGGGCTGGGTACCGGGGCCGCGGCGCCGGTCGATGTCGCGCTGCTCGCAGACGCGGACGCCGGCGCGCTCGCGTCACGGGCTCGCGGCGCCGAACGCGTCGCCGTCTACGCCGATGTCGATACCGAGCGCCAGCCCCGGCTCTTCGGCCTCGGCCTGGCGTTCGATGAAGCCGCCTGGTACCTCCCCGTGAGCGGAGCGCTTCCGCCGCCGGTCGTCGAGCTGCTCGCCGACGGGCGCGTCGCGAAGGTCGTGCACGACGCGAAGACCGTCCGCCGCGCGCTGCGCCGCGCGGGCGCCGATCTCCATGGCATCGAGCTCGACACGCTGATCGCGTCCTACCTCACGAACGCGAGCCGGCGCCAGCACCTCCTCGACGATCTCGCGACCGAACGGCTGCACCTCGAGATCCCGACGCTGCCGGTCCCCGACCGCAGGCACAAGGATCTCCAGCCGGCGCTCGACGAGCGCCTCGCCCGCGGCGGGACGTCCGCGGTCGCGACGCTGCGCCTCGCCTCGCTCTTCACGGAGGACCTCGAACGGTTCGGCCTCGGTCCGCTCTTCCGCGACATCGAGCTTCCGCTCGTCGACGTGCTCGTGGCCATGGAGGAGGCGGGCGTCGCGGTCGACGTGCCCTACCTTGCGGATCTCGCCCGCGAATTCGCCGGAGAGTCGGCGCGGATCGAGCGCGAAGCGCACGAGGCCGTCGGACACGAGTTCGGCATCAACTCGCCGAAACAGCTGCAGGAGCTGCTGTTCACCGAGCTGAAGCTGCCCCGCGGCCGCAGGACCGGCACCGGCTATTCGACCGACGCGGCGGTGCTCGAGGAGCTTCGCGGCGCGCATCCGGTCATCGACAAGATCCTCGAATACCGTGAGGTCGAGAAGCTCCGCTCGACGTACGCGGAGGGACTCGGCCCGCTCATCGACCGCGACGGGCGCATCCACACGACGTTCAATCAGGCCATCGCCTCCACCGGACGGCTCTCGAGCCAGGCGCCCAACCTCCAGAACATCCCGATCCGGACCGCGCTCGGGCGTCGGATCCGTCGTGCGTTCGTCGCGGGCCGCGAGGACGCCGCCCTGCTCGCGGCCGACTACTCGCAGATCGAGCTGCGCGTGCTCGCGCACGTGTCAGGTGATCCGGCGCTCCTCGAGGCCTTCCGCTCCGGCGCGGACGTGCACACCCGTACCGCCGCCGCCGGCTTCGGGGTCGCCGAGAGCGCCGTGACGCGCGAGCAGCGGAACGTCGCGAAGATGCTGAACTTCGGGATCGTGTACGGGATGAGCGACTTCGGCCTGGCCTGGCGGATGGGGATGCCGCGCGAGCAGGCCGCCGCGTTCATCGACGAGTACTTCAAGCGCTACGCGCAGGTGCGCCGCTACGTCATCGAGACGAAGGCGTTCTGCCTCGAGCAGGGCTACGTCGAGACGCTGCTGGGCCGTCGCCGCTACATCCCCGACATGGCGAGCCGCAACGGCGCGGTCCGCGGCGCCGCCGAGCGGATGGCGATCAACATGCCGATCCAGGGGACCGCGGCGGACATCATGAAGATCGCGATGGTCCGCGTGCACCAGCGGCTGCGTGACGCGACGTGGGCGCGCGCCGTGCTCCAGGTGCACGATGAGCTGGTCTTCGAGGTCGACCGCGATCGGCTCGACGAGCTCGCGCGGCTCGTGTGCGACGAGATGTCCGGCGCCTACCCCCTCGACGTCCCGCTCGTCGTCGACGTCCGCACCGGGCGGAACTGGGACGAGATGACGCGGCTCCCGCTGGCCGCGCCCGCCTGACCCGCGGCATTGCCGGAGCTTCCCGAGGTCGAGACCATCGCGCGGCAGCTCGCCGACCTGCTGCCCGGGCGGACCATCGCGAGCTTCAGCTCGGACTGGCATCGGCTCACCGAACCGGAGCCTGTCTCGCTCGTCGCGGCCCGCCTCGCCGGCCGGCGGATCGGCGGCGTGAGCCGGCGCGGGAAGCTCGTCGTGTTCGCGCTCGACGGCGGCGACGCGCTCTGCACGTCGCTCCGCATGACCGGCCGCTTCGCCTTCAAGGAGCTCGGCGACGCCGAGCCCGAGCGCTTCGCCCGCGCCCGCTTCGCCTTCACCGACGGCACCGCCCTCGACTTCGTCGACATGCGGAAGCTCGGCCGGATGGCCCTCGTCGACGCGGCCGACATCATCGGCCCCAACGCCGGCGGCGAGCGCACGGTCCGCGCACCGCTCCACCTGTCCATGGGCCGCGAGCCGCTCGCACGGTCCTTCACCGTCGAGTGGCTGCGCGCGTTCCTGCGCCGGCGCCGGCGCGCGGCGATCAAGCCGCTGCTCCTGGATCAGCGGGGCATCGCCGGCATCGGGAACATCTACGCCTCCGAGGCGCTCTGGCGCGCCCGGATCCATCCACTGCGGCTCGCCGGATCGCTCCGCGCCGACGAGATCGCGCGGCTGCATGAGGCGCTGCGCTGGGTGCTGCGGAAGGCGATCCGGCTGCACGGCTCGTCGCTCCGCACGTATCGCGATAGCAGCGGCCGCGAGGGCGGCATGCAGCGCGAGTTCGCGGTCTACGACCGGGCCGGCGAGCCGTGCCCGCGCTGCGGGCGACCGATCGGCCGAACGGTCATCGGCGCGCGAAGCACGTTCCACTGCCCACGCTGCCAGCGAGCGCCGCGCGTGCGGCCGCCTTAGGGGCGGGACGCGAGGCGCGTCGCGTAGCTCAGCGTCGGGTTCCCCGGCCGACGCGGAGGCCGAGCGATGTGGGCAGGTGAGTCGGATGGTCGCCTCGATTGTCGGAAGGAGGGTGTCCATCTAGCCTCGCGTCCCGTGCAGCGCAAGACCGTCACCGTCCTCTTCTGCGACATCACTGGCTCGACCGCGCTCGGCGAATCCGTGGATCCGGAAGCACTCCGCGGGCTGCTCGCCCGCTACTTCGAGCGGATGAAGGGCATCATCGAGCGCCACGGCGGAGCAGTGGAGAAGTTCATCGGCGACGCGGTGATGGCCGTGTTCGGCGTGCCCGTGGCGCACGAGGATGACGCCCTGCGGTCGGTGCGGGCCGCCGCCGAGATGCGCGCCGCGCTGCCGGGGCTCGGTCTGCACGCCCGGATCGGCGTCAACACCGGCGAGGTCGTGACAGGCACCGAGGAACGGCTCGCGACCGGCGACGCTGTCAACGTCGCGGCGCGCCTGGAGCAGGCGGCGGAGCCGGACGAGGTGCTGATCGGCGAGCCGACCCTCGCCCTCGTGCGCGAAGCGGTCGAGGTCGAGCCGGTCGAGCCGCTCGTGCTCAAGGGAAAGGCGGCGCGGGTCCGCGCGTACCGGCTCATCGCGGTGCACGACGCGCCGGAGCGGCGGCACGAAGCGCGGTTCGTCGGGCGTGAACGTGAGCTCGCGCTCATTCGCGACGTCTGGCAGCGGGCGCGGGACGAGCGCCGCTCCGAGGTCGTGACGATCCTCGGCCAGGCCGGCGTCGGCAAGTCACGGCTCGTGTCCGAGCTGGTGCAGGCTTTCGAGGCCACCGTCGTCCACGGTCGCTGCCCGCCCTACGGCGACGGGGTCACGTACTGGCCCGTGGTCGAGGTGCTGAGGCAGCTCCAGACGCTGCCGCGCGACGAGACGGCCGCGGCGACCGTCCGATCCCTGCTCGGGGAACTCGAGGCCGTGACGTCGGCGGAGGAGATCGCATGGGGCGTGCGCAAGACGCTGGAGCAGGCAGCGGGTGAGCGACCGCTCGTGGTCGTCTTCGACGACGTCCATTGGGGCGAACAGACGTTCCTCGACCTGATCGAGCATGTCGCGCTCCTCTCCTCAGGCGCGCCCATCCTCCTGGTCTGTCTGGCGCGGCCGGAGCTCGTCGAGCGGCGACCGTCGTGGCCGGTCACGCTGCGGATCGAGCCGCTGGGCCGAGCCGAGGTCGAGGAGCTGATCCCACAGCGGCTCGATGCCGCGTTGCGCGAGCGGATCGCGCGGGCGGCCGGTGGGAACCCGCTTTTCGTCGGAGAGATGGTGTCGATGGCCGACGAGGCCCGGGGCGGCGAGGTCGCCGTGCCGCCGACGCTGCAGGCGCTGCTGGCCGCGCGCCTCGACCAGCTCGATCCGCCCGAGCGGAGCGTGTTGGAGCGCGGGGCGGTCGAGGGCGAGGTCTTCCACCGCGGCGCGGTGCAGGCGCTCGCGCCGGCCGAGCCGCACGTGACACGGCGCCTCGCCGCGCTCGTACGCAAGGAGCTGATCAGGCCGGACAGGTCGCAGCTCGAGGGCGAGGACGGGTTCCGCTTCCGTCACCTCCTGATGCGCGACGCCGCGTACGAGGCGCTGCCGAAGCTGACCCGGGCCGAGCTCCACGAGCGATTCGCCTCCTGGCTGGAGGCGCACGCTCCGGGGCTCGTTGAGCTGGACGAGATCGTGGGGTACCACCTCGAGCAGGCGTGTCGCTACCGCGCGGAGCTGGGATCGCCGGCGGACAGCGAGCTGCGCGCCGCCGCGCGGAGCCGCCTGACCGCCGGAGGCCGGCGGGCGTACGCACGGGCCGACCACCGCGCGGCGGCCAGCCTCCTCGGCCGGGCCGCTGCGTTCCTGATGCCGGCCGAGCTCGACCTAACGCTCGAGACGACCCTGGCCGACGCGCTGAACGAGGCGGGCAGGAGCGCGGACGCTCTCGGCCGCGCGGACGGGATGGTGAAACGAGCGCGCGCTGCCGGTGATCGCGTCGCGGAGCTCTCCGGCCGGATACAGGAGGGCCACTTCCGGCTATTCGTCGACCCGGAGGGTGCGACCGAGAGGCTGGATGCGCTCGTCGACGAGGCCCTCCCCGTGCTCAAGGCCGCCGGCGACGACGTGGCGCTGTACACGGCCTATTACGCCCGCGCGATGGTGGCGGGGATGCGCGGACACATGGACACGATGGTGACCGCCGTAGACCGCGCGCTCGTCCACGCTCGCGACATGGTCACGCCGGTCCTCATCGGATGGCGCTCGACCGGTCGGTTCTACGGGGGGACACCCCTCTCGCAGTTCCTGGCCTGGCTCGAGGAGGAGGAGGCAGGGAAGCCGCCGAACATCTACGCCCGCAGGGGTCGCGCCACGGCGCTCGCCATGATCGGCCGCTTCGATGAGGCGCGAGCGATCCTCGCGGAGGTGCGCGCGACGCTCGTCGACCGCGGCGCGGGCATTCAGGCGGCGATGACGGACGGCCTGGTTTCCGTCGACGTCGAGCTCCTGTCCGGCGACGCGGCCGCGGCGGTTCGGATCGGCGAGGAGGCGTGCCGGCTGCTCGGTGACCTGAACGAGCGCAGCTTCCGATCGTCCGCCGCCGCGCTCCTGGCGCGTGCGTACTACGAGCTCGAACGGCTCGATGAGGCCGACCGCTGGGCCGCACGCGCGGCTGAGCTCGGCGCGAGCGATGACGCGTATACGCAGATGCTCGTCCGGCAGGTGCGGGCGATGCTGTTCGCGCGTCGCGGCGAGCATGCCGAGGCGGTGCGGCTGGCGGGCGAGGCGATAGCGATCGGCGAGGGGACCCAGGGGCTGAACTGGCAGGCGGACAGCTACGCCGACCTGGGACAGGTGCTGTCCCTCGCCGGCCGCAGCGACGAAGCGGTCGCGGCGCTCGAACAGGCGCTCGCGCGCTATGAACGCAAGGGCAACCTCGTCATGGCCGCGCGAACGCGGACGCGGCTGGAGAACCTCTGAGGTTCCTGGGCACCCGGCACCTCGGGTGTCGTTGCGCCGCGGGCGAGGCCGAGACGCTTGGGCCGCGCCCGGCGAGGTGGTCGCACGACCCGGCCACGACTCTGGTCGACGCGAGGCGATCGTCAGCGCGATCGGGCTCCGTACGATTGCGACATGCAAGCGCCGCCCGGCTTCTTCATCGACGCGCAGGGCCGTAAGCGCGACTGGTACTGCGAGGATGTCCTCAGCGGCAAGCTCGAGGTCGAGCGCGTGTTCGAGGACGACGCCGTGCTGGCGTTCCATCACCCCTTCCCGACTGCGGCCGTGCATGTCGTGGTCATCCCGAAGCGGCACGTGCCGTCACTGCTCGGGCCGGAGGCGCTCGAGCCGGCGCTTCTTGTGGCGATGCTCGGCGGCGTGCAGGAGGTGGCCCGCCGGCTGGCGCTGGGCGCCGAGGGCGTCAAGCTCACGGCCAACGCGGGTGCCCCCGGCGTGACACCGCACATGCATTGGCATGTGACCTCTCCGCTGTGAGCGTGCTCTCGGTCCAGGCGGTCGGGCGGCGGTTCGCCGATCGGATCCTGTTCGCCGACGTGAGCTTCCGGCTCGCGCACGGCGATCGGGTCGGGCTCGTCGGCGCGAACGGCACGGGGAAGACGACGCTCCTTCGGATCGTCGCCGGCCTCGACGAGCCCGACAGCGGCTCGGTCGCGCTCGCGCGCGGGACGCGCATCGGCCTGCTGCGCCAGGAGCTGCTCGGCGAGGTCGAGGGCACGGTCGAGGAGCACGCGCGCGGCGCCGCGGCGCACCTCGCGCTCCTCGAGGGCGAGCTGCGAGCGCTCGAGCGCGATCTCGCGACGGGCGATGCGGAGCTCCTCGAGCGCTACGCGGACCTGCAGCACCACTTCGAGCATGCCGGTGGCTACGACTTCGAGAGCACCCTGAACCGCGTGCTTGCCGGCCTCGGGCTCGCCGAGCTGCGCGATCGCGCGGCGCGGACGCTCAGCGGCGGCGAGCGGACGCGGCTCGGCCTCGCGCGATTGCTGCTCGACGATCCGGATCTGCTGCTCCTTGACGAGCCGACGAATCATCTCGACATCGCCGCGCTCGAGTGGCTCGAGCAGTTCCTCGTGGAGCAGGACTTCACGCTGCTCACCGCGTCGCACGACCGGTGGTTCCTCGACCGCGTAACGGCGCGAACGCTCTCGTTCGAGCCCGCCGCCGGCGCCTCGCGGGTGGTCGAGTACCGCGGCGGGTACTCGCAGTTCGCCCGCCAGCGCGAGCAGCGCGACGCGTCGCTCGCTCGCGCGGCCGCGCGACAGGCCGAGGAGATCGCCCGGACCGAGGAGTACATCGAGCGCTTCCGCGCAGGTCAGCGCTCGAAGCAGTCGCGCGGCCGGGCGAAGCAGCTCGCCCGGTCGGTGCGGATCGAGGCGCCGGCCGCGACGGCACGACATGGCTGGCGACTCGAGGCGGCGCATCTCGCCGGCGCGACGGTCCTCGAATCGACGCCGCTCGCCGCCGGTCACGGCGACCGCGTCGTCCTGCGCACGCCCGCGCTGCGCGTCGAACGGGCCGCGCGGATCGCGGTGGTGGGCCCGAACGGGGCGGGGAAGACGACGCTCGTGCGCACCCTCGTCGGCCAGCTCGCTCCGCTCGATGGGTACGTGTCGAGCGCGCCAACCGCGCGGGTCGCGTTCCTCGCGCAGGCGCAGGCCGAGCTCACCGGCGAGGAGACGGTGATCGATGCGCTACGCGACGCGACCGGTCTCGGTGAGCAGGAGGCGCGCGACCTCCTCGCGCGGTTCCTCTTCCGCGGCGAGGACGTGTTCCGCTCGGTCGGCGTCCTCTCGGGCGGCGAGCGCAGCCGGCTCGCCCTGGCTCGCCTGTCCGCGCGCGAAGCGAACCTGCTGGTGCTCGACGAGCCGACGAACCATCTCGATCTCGCCGCACGCGAGCAGCTCGAGCGCGTGCTCGACGACTACGACGGGACGCTGATCTTCGTCTCTCACGACCGCTACTTCATCGAGAAGCTCGCCACCGAAGTCTGGGAGGTGAGCGATGCGCGTCTGACGCGCTACGAGGGGAATTGGACGGCGTACGAGAAAGCACGCGCCGAAGGGCGGGCGCTACCGGAGCGCGAGCCGCAGAGCCAGGCCCGCGTGCCGGTCGGTCCCGACAGCGGCGGGCGGGCGGCCTCGCGTGCTCGCGGGTCCCTTCGCGCCCGCGCGCGCGGCGGCAGGCGATCCGCCGAAGAAGGCGCGAGTCCCGCTCCGCCGCGAGGCCGCCCACCCGCCTCCAGAGAGGCGCGTTCATCGGCCGAGCCTCAGGGCGGCTCGTCTCGTCGCCGCTCGGCGTCCTCCGTACGCCGGGTGGAAGGGATCCGAGCGCTCGAGGCGCGCATCGCGAGCATGGAGCTGCAGCTCGCGCAGCTCGCGAAGAAGCTCGAGGACATCGCCCGCGCGGGGAACTACATGGAGACGCGGCGGCTCGGGGCCGAGCACGCCGAGCTCGAGGCGGCGCTCCGCGCGCTGTACGACCAGTGGGCGGCCGAGGCGCCCGACGTCCCATGAGCGCATTCGTCGTCGGGCTCACCGGTCCGATCGGAGCGGGCAAGAGCACGGTCGCCGTGATGCTGCGTGATCTCGGCGCACGCGTGCTCGACGCGGACGCCATCGCGCGGGACGAGCAGAGCCGCGGGACCGTCGGCTACAGCGCGATCATCCAGCAGTTCGGGACGGAGGTGCTCGGGGACGACAAGGAGATCGATCGGCGGAAGCTCGCGGACATCGTCTTCGCCGACCCGCGACGCCTCGAGCAGCTCGAGCGGATCCTGCACCCGCGGGTGATCGCGCGGATCCTCGAAGCGCGGAAGATGCTCCGCGACGAGGACGTGCTGGTGATCGAGGCGATCAAGCTGCTCGAGTCGTCGCTGCGGAGCGTCTGCGATCGGATATGGGTCGTCGTCGCGCGGCGCGAGGCGCTTCTCGAGCGGCTCGCGGCCCGCGGGATGAGCGAGACCGGCGTAGCCGCGCGGCTCGCGCGCCAGGCGAGCGAGGTGGAGCTCCGTGGGGCGGCGGACCTCGTCATCGAAAATGACGGCGACCGCGACGCATTGCGCGCCGCGGTCGCCGCCGCCTGGTCAAAGGTGCGCGAGCCGGCTAGGGCGCGACCTTCCCCGGGACCTTGAAGCCGAAGGTCTTGTACGCGTCGCCGAACGTGGCACCGGTCGTCGCGGCCTGCCGCTGGTCCTGACCCGCACGCAGGAGGAACTGGAGACTTCCGCCGGCGGACTGGATGTACGAGATCCGCTCGGCGGTCTGCGCGTCGGTGCGGATCGTGTAGACCCCTCCGGCCCGCGCGAGGATCGGCATGTTCTGGATGATGATCTTCGCCGAGAAGTCCGCCTGCCGGTTCGGGTCGCCTCCGCCGCTGAAGAAGCGGCTCGGGTCGAACTGGAAGGTGAACAGCAGGTCCACGATGTCGCCGGGCTGGACGACGCCACCCACGGCCGCGGCGTCGCCGACCGAGATCGACATCGCGCGGTAGTCCGGCGTCCCCGGCGGGATCGCTTGGCCCGTCGGGGGCTGCGCGTTCGGTGGGAACACCGTGAACGGCGCGGCCCCGGCGGGGGCGAACTTGGAGGCGGTGATCGGCTCGCCCTGGTCGAGGGGGACGCTCACGACCTTGCCGATGACGTCCTTGGGGTCCTTGAGCGCGGCCGGCGGAGCCACGTCGACGGGATACTTCTGGACCTTGAGATCGGCGGCGGTGATGGCCGTCCGGGTCGGAAGGTCACGCGCGGCCACGAGGACGTCCGTCGTCTGGACGGGGACCACCGCCTCGGTCTTGCTCGAGCTCAGCAGGAATGTCGCGCCGCCGGACAGGGCGGCGATCAGGATGCCGACGATGAGGACGAGGCGGGCGCGACGGCGAGACCGATCTTCCACGTTCCTTCCCTTTCTTCCGGTGTCAGGCTTCTGTTGTCAGGTTCCGCTACAGCAACGTCAATTGACGACGACGGTTATGCGCCCAGGCAGCCTGATCCAGGGGGAGCCCTTCGCGGGGTCATCGGGAAGGAACGGCTGGAGCAAGGGCATGAAGACCTGGAGGTGGTAGTAGCCCTCGACCGAGAGGTAATACCCCTTGTGGGGGTCGCTGATGTCCACGGTGTTCGGCCGCGAGTAGCAGACCAGGGTGTCGCCGTTGGCGTACCACTTGTACAAGGTCGTGTCGGCGGGCATCGGGCACGCGGCACCGGCTCCGGTGAGGTTCGTCCCAGAGCTCCAGGTGCCCACGGCGAAGTTCGCGGTGCCGGGCGACGTGCGGCTCATGTTCAGGATCCCGCGGCCCTCGACGAGGCGATCGAGCAGGCCGGTGTTGCGGGCGTCGTCGTTCTGATTGACCGTCAGCGTGAGGTCGTAGACGTAGATCGAGGCCCAGCGGGCGCCTTCGCGGACCGCGTTGTTCGCGGTGAGGTACGCGGCGAAGATGAGGCCGAACTGCATGATCCCCATGAGGATGTACATGAGGACCGGAAGGAGCAGCGCGAACTCGACGAGGTTCTGCCCCTCGTCGTCCCTCATGAGCACGCGGACCCGCTCCACCCGAGGCGCCCCTTCCTTGCACGCGCGACGTTACGAACGCCCGTTCACGGGCTCAATAGGCCCTTCGTAGGGGGAACGCGGCCGGCCGCGCTTCGGTGCGTCGGTGTCGGGGCTCGACCCGGTAGCATCGAGGTCGCGGTCCGTCTTTCCCGACACTTCGAACGCACGTTCTAGACTGGTCTGAGGCCGATGAGCAGCTCGGGCGAACTCCTCCAGGTCCCCCTCGAACGCCCCGCGGGTCGGGCGGCGTACGAGCTCGTGCTGCCCTGGCCGCTCGCCGGCGATCAGCCTCACGCGGCCGCGGCGCTGAGCGACGGGCTGGCCCACGGCGAGCGGAGCCAGACGCTCCGGGGCGTCACCGGATCGGGCAAGACCGTGACGATGGCCCAGGTGATCGCCGACGCCGGCCGGCCCGCGCTCGTGCTCGCCCACAACAAGACGCTCGCGGCGCAGCTGTACGGCGAGTTCAAGGAGTTCTTCCCGCAGAACGCGGTCGAGTACTTCGTCTCGTACTACGACTACTACCAGCCGGAGGCGTACGTGCCGCGCAGCGACACGTACATCGAGAAGGATTCCTCGCGCAACGAGGAGATCGACAAGATGCGGCACGCCGCGACGCGTGCCCTGTTCGAGCGGCGGGATGTGATCATCGTTGCCTCGATCTCCTGCATCTACGGGCTCGGAGCGCCGATCGACTACGGCGCCGTCACCGTCCGGCTCGTGAAGGGCGAGCGCATCCGCCGGGACACGGTCCTCCGGCATCTCGTGGACATCCAGTACGAGCGCAACGATCAGAGCTTCGTCCGCGGCAAGTTCCGGGTGCGGGGCGACACGCTCGAGATCCACCCCGCCTACGAGGACCTCGCGGTCCGCATCGAGTTCTTCGGCGACGAGGTGGAGCGCATCACGGAGCTCGATCCGCTGACCGGCGAGGTGCTCGCCGACCGCGACCGCATCGATATCTACCCGGCCCGGCACTTCGTGACCCCGCGCGAGAAGATGCTCGAGGCGATCAAGGACATCGAGGCCGAGCTGGAGCAGCGCGTCGCCCAGCTCCAGGAAGCGGGCCGGCTGCTCGAAGCGCAGCGCCTGCTCCAGCGGACGAACTTCGACCTCGAGATGCTGCGCGAGACCGGGACCTGTCACGGCATCGAGAACTACTCGCGCCATCTCTCCCGCCGGCCGGCGGGAAGCCGGCCGTGGACCCTCCTCGATTACTTCCCGGCCGACTTCCTCATGTTCGTCGACGAGTCGCACATGTCGATCCCGCAGGCTCGGGGCATGTACCACGGCGACAAGGCGCGCAAGGAGATCCTCGTCGAGTACGGCTTCCGCCTCCCGAGCGCGCTCGACAACCGGCCGCTGACGTTCGAGGAGTTCGAGGCCCGGCTCGACCAGACGATCTTCGTCTCGGCCACCCCCGGCCCGTACGAGCTCCAGCGCAGCCCCGGCGTGGTCGAGCAGATCATCAGGCCGACCGGCCTCGTCGATCCGGAGATCGAGGTGCGTCGCACCGAGGGCCAGATCGACGACCTCCTCGGTGAGATCAACGAGCGCGTCCGGCGGGGACAGCGCTCGATCGTCACCACGCTGACGAAGAAGATGGCCGAGGACCTCGCCGATTACCTCCGGGAGATGGGGGTGAAGGTGCACTACCTGCACTCGGAGATCGAGACGATCGAGCGGGTCGAGATCCTGCGCGATCTCCGCCTCGGCGTCTACGACGTCGTCGTCGGCGTCAACCTGCTCCGCGAGGGCATCGACCTTCCGGAGGTGACGCTCGTCGCGATCCTCGATGCGGACAAGGAGGGCTACCTGCGCTCCGAGGGATCGCTGATCCAGGTCATCGGCCGCGCCGCGCGGCACATCGAGGGCCGGGTCATCATGTACGCCGACCGGCGAACGGACTCGATGGATCGCGCGATCGCGGAGACCGAGCGGCGCCGCGAGCTGCAGATCGCCTACAACCGCGCGAACGGGATCGAGCCCACGAGCATCCAGAAGGCGATCCGCGAGGTGGGGATGCGCCTGCGTGAGGTCGCGGAGGTCGAGGGCCGGTACGAGAAGCGAGGCCGTCCGATCGCCGCGGGCGAGATGCCCAAGGACGAGCTCACGAGGCTCATCAAGGATCTGGAGGCGCAGATGAAGCAGGCCGCCAAGGAGCTCGAATTCGAGCGGGCGGCGGCGCTGCGCGATGAGGTGGTACAGCTTCGTGGCATCCTCGTGCTCGAGCGGGGCCCTGAGAGCGTGCTGCCGGAGGGACCGCGGACGACCCGGCGCATGGTCCGGCGGAGGAGGGGGATCTGACCATGGTGCTCACGGTGCTGCTGCCCATCGCGGTGCTCGGCCTGCTGATCGTCGCGGGCGCGCTGCTGTTCTCGCGCGGCCGCGAGGGCCTCGATCTCGCGCCCCGGAACCTCATCCGGCTCTACCTCTACGTCGCGTCGCTCGCCGGGATCCTCCTGCTGGTGATCGGCCTCTCGGGCGTGCTCACGGCCGGCTTCGCCTTCGCCTTCGGGAACGGGTTCGTGTACGGCGCGCCGGTCGGGCCGATCGCGGTCCGTCCCTGTCCCCCGAACGAGCCAGGCTGCGTCCCGCAGGGCGATATCAACGAGCGCCAACGGCAGGAGCAGGACCGCCGGCGGGCGGACGATCTCATCCGCGGGATCACGTTCACGACCTTCGGGGGCCTGTTCTGGGGCGCGCACTGGATGGCCCGGCGCGGGGTCATGGGGCCGGACGAGGGCCAGTCCGCGCTGCGGCGCGGCTACCTCATGCTCGGGACGGTGGTGTTCGGTCTCGCGACGATCATCCTGCTGCCGACGGGGATCTACCAGGCGCTCTCGAACCTCATCCTGCCCCCCGTCGAGGGCTCGTTCCGGCCGGGTGCCGGCGAGTCGCTGGCCGGCGGTCTCGTCACCGCCCCGGCGTGGCTCGTCTTCCTCTGGCTCGTCGTGCGGGACGTCCGCGGCACCCGGCCCGTGGCGGCCGTCATGGCCTGATGCCGCTCGACCACATCCACGTCAAAGGCGCCCGGGAGCACAACCTCAAGAACATCGACGTGCTCATCCCGCGCGACAAGATGGTGGTGATCACCGGCCTGTCCGGATCGGGGAAATCGTCCCTCGCGTTCGACACGATCTACGCCGAGGGCCAGCGGCGCTACGTCGAGTCGCTCTCGGCCTACGCGCGCCAGTTCCTCGGGCAGATGGAGAAGCCCGACGTCGACTTCATCGAGGGCCTCTCGCCGGCCGTCTCGATCGACCAGAAGGGCGCGACGCGCAATCCGCGCTCGACGGTCGGCACGGTGACCGAGATCTACGACCATCTCCGGCTCCTCTTCGCGCGGGTCGGGACACCGCACTGCCCGACCCACGGCGTGCCGATCGTCGCGCAGACCGTGCAGGAGATCGTCGATCAGATCCAGAACTACCCGCAGGCGACCCGGCTCCTCGTCCTCGGCCCGCTCGTCCGCGACCGGAAGGGTGAGCACCAGCAGCTGCTGATCTCGGCACGGCGCGGCGGATTCGCTCGCGTGCGCGTCGACGGCCAGGTGCGCGATCTCACCGAGGACATCGTCCTCGACAAGATGAAGAAGCACTCGATCGAGGTCGTGGTCGATCGGCTCGTCGTGCGCCGCGGCGAGGAGGCCGAGAGCGACCGCGCGCGGCTCACGGACTCGGTCGAGACCGCGCTCCGGCTCGGCGAGGGGCTCGCGATCGTGGCCGACGCCGACGCGAAGATCCCGGACCGTCTCTTCAGCGAGCGGCTGGCCTGCCCCGAGGGTGACTTCTCGATCGGCGAGATCGAGCCGCGCACCTTCTCCTTCAACTCGCCGCACGGCGCCTGCCCGGCCTGCACCGGGATCGGCACGAAGCTCGAGCCGGACGCCGACCTCATCCTCGCGAACCCTGACCTGTCGCTCCGCGAGGGCGCGGTCCTGCCGTGGCAGCGCGAGAAGAGCACGGCCCAATACCGCGTCGCGATCCTTCAGGCGCTCGCGAAGAAGCTGGCGTTCTCGCTCGACACGCCGGTGCGGGAGCTGCCGAAGAAGGCGATCGACGCGATCCTGCACGGCACGGGCGGCCCGCTGCGGCTCAGCTACGAGAACCGCAGCGGCCAGCGCCGGAGCTACGAGGTCGAGTTCGAGGGCGTCATCGGCTGGGTCGAGCGCCACCACCGCGAGACGACGTCGGACTTCACCCGGCAGGATCTGGAGCGCTACATGAGCGAACGGCCATGCCCGACCTGCGGCGGCGCCCGCTTGAAGCCGGAGACCCTCGCCGTCCGGATCGGCGAGCGGAACATCGTCGACGTCTCGCGGCTGTCGGTCCTCGAGTCGATCGACTGGGTGACCGCGCTCGAGCGCGAGCGCGGCGGGCCGCTCGGGACCCGCGAGCGGAAGATCGCCCGGCAGGTGCTGAAGGAGATCCGCCAGCGGCTCGGGTTCCTGAAGGACGTCGGGCTCGACTACCTCACCATCGACCGCGGGGCGACGACGCTCTCCGGCGGCGAGGCGCAGCGCATCCGTCTCGCGACGCAGATCGGGTCCGGGCTCATGGGTGTGCTGTACATCCTCGACGAGCCCTCCATCGGGCTCCACCAGCGCGACAACGCGCGGCTCATCCGGACGCTGCTCGGGATGCGCGACATCGGCAACACCGTGCTCGTGGTCGAGCACGACGAGGAGACGATCAGGTCGGCCGACTGGGTCATCGATGTCGGCCCCGGCGCCGGCGAGCACGGCGGCGAGATCGTGGTGGAGGGGCCGCTCGAGGCGATCCTCCGGTCGCCCCGCTCGCTCACCGGCGCGTACCTCGCGGGCCGGCGGCGCATCCCGGTGCCGCCGCGGCGCCGACTGCCGAAGCGCGAGGCGATCGTCGTTCGCGGCGCGCGCGAGCACAACCTGAAGGACATCGACGTCCGCTTCCCGCTCGGCGTGTTCATCGCGGTGACCGGCGTGTCCGGATCCGGCAAGAGCACGCTGGTGAACGACGTTCTCTACCGGCGTCTCGCGCAGGCGCTCTCGCGGGCGAAGGAACGCCCGGGCGCGCACCGCGCGATCGAGGGCATCTCCCACGTCGACAAGGTCATCGACATCGACCAATCGCCGATCGGCCGGACGCCGCGCTCGAACCCCGCCACGTACACGGGCCTGTTCACGCCGATCCGCGAGCTCTTCGCGGCGGTGCCCGAAGCCCGCCTGCGCGGCTATACCCCGGGCCGGTTCTCGTTCAACGTGAAGGGCGGCCGGTGCGAGGCCTGCGCCGGCGACGGGATCATCAAGATCGAGATGCAGTTCCTCCCGGACGTCTACGTCCCGTGCGAGGTGTGCGGCGGCAAGCGGTACAACCGCGAGGCGCTCGAGATCCACTACAAGGGAAAGACGATCAGCGACGTGCTGGAGATGACCGTCGAGGAGGCGCAGGCGTTCTTCGAGAACGTCCCGGCGGTGTTCTCGAAGCTCACCACGCTCAACGACGTGGGGCTCAGCTACATCCATCTCGGGCAGCCCGCCACGACGCTCTCCGGGGGCGAGGCGCAGCGGGTGAAGCTCGCGACCGAGCTGTCGCGCCGTGCGACCGGGCGCACCCTGTACATCCTCGACGAGCCGACGACCGGGCTGCACTTCGCCGACGTCGAGAAGCTGCTCGAGGTGCTCCACCGGCTCGTCGACGCCGGCAACACGGTCGTCGTCATCGAGCACAACCTGGACGTCGTGAAGACCGCGGACCACGTCATCGACCTCGGTCCCGAAGGCGGCAAGGCGGGCGGCGAGGTCATCGCCGAGGGCACCCCGGAGGCGGTGGCGAAGCTGCGGCGGTCCTACACCGGGCGGTATCTGCGCGAGATCCTGACGACAGGTGAGCTCCGCGGCATCGCCTGAGGGCCCGCCCGTGAACGCGATCGACCTCCTCCTCGTCGCCGCCGTCGTGTTCGCGGCCGCGAGCGGCGTCCGCGCCGGCTTCGTCGCGACGCTCTACGCGCTGTCCGGCTGGATCGTCGCGCTCGTGTCCGCCCTGGCTCTGCTGTCACCCGCCGCGGGGCTGCTCGCGAGCGTCGGGCTGACCTCTCCGGTCGCGCGGCTCGTCGCGTTCGCGGTGATCCTGATCGCCGTCGAGACGCTCTTCGCTGCCGTCGGGGCGGCGGTGGTCGTCCCGTTCGCGCGCCGGTTGCATCGCGACCGCGCGCTCGCGGTCGTCGACCGTGCCTTCGGAGTGCTCCCGTCGGTGCTCCGGATGCTGGTCGTCGCGGCCATCGGCCTCGCCGCGGCGCTCGTCCTACCGGTCGGGAACGAGGTGCGGACCGCGATCGACGGCTCGGCCATCGCCCGGGCGCTCGTGGCGCAGGTGGACGCGGTCCAGCCGCAGCTCGGAGCGCTGACCGGCGAGGGTGAGGGCGCACCGCTGTTCGTCACCCGGCTCGCCGCCGAGGACAGTCAGACGCTCGACCTTCCGACGGACCTGGCCCTCGCCGCCGATCCTGACGCCGAGCGGCAGATGCTCGCGCTCGTCAACGACGAGCGGACCGCGCGCGGCCTGCGGCCGCTCGAGCTCGATGAGCGCCTCGTCGCGGTCGCGCGCGAGCACTCGGAGGAGATGCTCCGCCTCCGGTACTTCGGGCATCGTTCGCCGATCAGCGGCTCGCCTTTCGACCGGCTCGCGCAGGCCGGGATCCGCTACGTCCGCGCGGGCGAGAACCTCGCGTACACCCGGTCGGTCACCGGCGCCCATCGCGCGCTGATGGACAGCGAGGGCCACCGGGAGAACGTCCTGCGGCCCGAGTTCGTGCGCGTCGGGATCGGCGTCGTGTCCGCCGGGCCGTACGGCCGGATGTTCACCCAGGTCTTCCTCACGCCGTAGCGCGGCCACCTCGATCTCGGATCCCGCATCGCGCTCGCCACGCTCCTGCTCGTCTTCGGCCCGGCACATCGATCCCGTCGGTGACGCGACCCACGAGCGCGAGGACCGCCGGAAGGCCGGCTAGCCGCCGGGCCCGGCCGGCTCGCCGACCTCGCCCTCCGATCCGCCGGCCGGCGGCTCGCGATCGAGCGCCTCGCGCACCGCTCGGACGATGTCCGCGACGTCGGCATCGGTGGCGTCCGGTCGTGCGCCGCGCAGCCGTTCGACGGAGACGCCGGCGAGGAACGTGGCGAGGGGAGCGAAGCGCCGCTCGCGTCCGTGCGCGACGGCACGGGCGAGGGCGAGCAGCTCCTCCGCCAGCTCGGGATCGAGCTCCGGCGGTGCGATCGCGGCGCCCTGGCGCCGGGCGACCGCGGCGAAGCGCTCGCCGAGCTCGGCGAAGAACGCGTTCACGGGGCCGGAGCGTATCGCACGGATCGCTCCGCTGACCGAGAATTCCTTCCATGTCCGATCTCGAGCTCTCCGATCTCGTGGCGAACGGCACCATGTCGCGCGACATCGCGCGCACGCTGACCGCGACCGTCCGCGGAGGCCACTCGTTCGTCGTGTTCGCCGTCCCCCGGCTCGCCGGGAAGACCACCGTCGTGCAGGCGATGCTCGCGCAGCGGAAGAAGGGCGTGCCCGCGCGGACCGTCACCGGCGAGCCGGCCGAGCAGGCCGAGCTCCAGCGCACGAAGGAGGGCGGCTACCTCGTCGTCCCGGAGATCGCGAACTCGGGCGTGCCCGGATATCTCTGGGGCGCGCCCGTGCGGCGCATCTTCAAGACCCTCGCCAGCGGCTACGCGCTCGCCGTGGCGCTGCACGCGCCCGGCGTCCGGGAGGCGTTCGAGATCGTGTCGCACAAGAACGCCGTGCCGGACGAGGCCGCCTCCCGCCTGCGGCTCGCGGTGTACATCCGCTCGATGGGCGACTGGCGCGCGCCCACCGCTCGCCGGGTGACCGAGGTGCACGAGGTCGAGCGCGTCGTGGCGGGAGAGCCACAGGTGCGTCTCCTCCACCGCTGGGACGAGGCGAGCGATCGCTTTGTCACCGTGGAGGAGCCGCGCGCGATCGCGGCCGATCGAGCGCCGTGGCCGGTCGAGTATCATTGAGCGGATGATCGAGCTCACCCCCGTCGCAGCCGAACAGCTGCGGACGCTCCGCGGCGCCGATCCGCGCCACCAGATCCTGCGGGTGTACGTCGCCGGACAGAGCTGCTGTGGCTACCGCTACGGGCTCGCGTTCGATGAGGCCGCGCAGGCCGAAGACACCGTCACCGAGGAGGCGGGCATCCCCGTGGCCGTGGACGCGGAGAGCCTGCCGTTCGTGCAGGGATCGGTCGTCGATTTCGTCGACTCTCCGGCCGGACGTGGCTTCACGGTGCGCAATCCCGAGGTCGCACAGGGCGGCGGCTGCACCTGCGGGGGCCGCTAGACCTCCGCCCGCGTCGCTGAGGCGATTCGCCGCACCAGATCCGGGCTGAAGCTTCCCGCGCAGACCTCTTCGACGGGACCGCGCATCCGGATCTCCCAATCGTCGGCGATCGTGATCCCCAGCCGCCCGCCCGGCATCGTGACGGTCACGTCCCTGCCGACGAGGCCGAGGCGATGGCAGGCCGCGGCGACGGCGCAGCTGCTGGAGCCCGAGGCGAGCGTGTAGCCGGCCCCGCGCTCCCAGATCAGGATGCGCACCTCTTCGGGCGAGATGACCTGCGCGAGCTGGACATTCGTTCGGTTCGGGAACGCCGGATGGCGTTCGATCTTCGGCCCGAGCTCGTGGATGTCCATCCGGTCAAGATCCGGCACGACGATCACGCAATGCGGGTTTCCCATCGACACGAACGTCACGTCGAATCGCCGGCCGTCGACGTCGATCGAGCTCAACGGATCGAACTCGGCCCGGCCCATGTCGGCGACGACGACCGCGACGCGGCCGTCCTCGTGCTCCAGCACCACGCCGACGCGTCCGCCGGCGGTGTGCAGCGCGAAGCGGTCCCGATCCGTGTAGCCGTGGTCGCGCAGGAACTTCGCGAAGATGCGGACGCCGTTGCCGCTCTTCTCGGCCTCGCTCCCATCGGGATTGAAGATCCGCAGCCCGAAGTCCGCGCCCTGGGGCGGCGCGACGGCGAGGATGCCGTCCGATCCGACGCCGAGGTTGCGATGGCAGATGAGCCGCACCGCATCGGGCGTGAGCGCGAACGGCACGTTCGCCGGGTCGACGACGAGGTAATCGTTGCCGAGGCCGTGCGACTTCACGAACTGGGGCACGGCCGCGTCACGCACGCCCGCCGGCCCCGTCGGGATCAGCGGCTCGCCGCGAGCTGGGCGCCGAGCTCGTCGCGGACCCTGCGGATCCGACCCATCGCCTCTTCGAGCCTCGCGTCGGGTACCGAGAGCGACATCCGGACGAAGCCCTCGCCTCGGCTGCCGTAGCCGATGCCCGGGGTGACGACGACGCCGGTGAGCTCGAGGAGCCGCGCGGCGAAGTCGATGCTCGTGATGCCTGCCGGGACCGGCGCCCAGACGTAGAACGTCGCCTTCGGCGGCTCGACCGCGAGCCCGATGGAGCGGAGGGTCGAGACCGCGAGGTCGCGCCGACGCTTGTAGATCTCGATGTTGCGCGAGACGATGTCCTGCGGCCCCTCGAGCGCGGCGATGCCTGCGTACTGGACGGCGTTGAAGATGCCGCTGTCGGTGTTCTCCTTCACCTGGTCGATCGCCGCGATGAGATCGGCGTTCCCGACGGCCATGCCGACCCGCCAGCCGGTCATGTTGTACGGCTTCGAGAGGCTGTTGAACTCGATCGCGACGTCACGTGCGCCATGCGCCTCGAGGACGCTCGGGACGCGCAGGCCGTCGAACGAGATCTCCGAGTACGGGTTGTCGCTCACCAGGAGCACGTCGTTCGCGCGCGCCCAATCGACGGCGCGCTGCCAGAACTCGAGCGGCGCGACGGCCGTCGTCGGGTTGTTCGGATAGCTCAGCCAGATGACCTTCGCTCGTCGCGCGACCTCGGCCGGGACGTCCGCGAAGTCGAGCACGAAGCCGTTCTCGTGGCGGAGGGGCACGCGCACGACCTCGGCGCCGGCGAAGATCGCGCTCGCGACATAGGCCGGGTAGCCGGGGTCGGGGACGATCGCCATATCCCCGGGATCGAGCAGGGCGAGGGCGAGGTGGTGGTTGCCCTCCTTGCTCCCGATGAGCGCGAGGACCTCGCTGTCAGGGTCGAGCCGCACGCCGAAGCGCCGCTCGTACCAGCCCGCGACCGCCTTGCGGAACGCGGGCATGCCCTTCTGCTCCCCGGTCGGGTACTGATGGTTCGCCGGGTCGGCCGCCGCGCGCGCGAGCGCGTCGATCACGTGCTGCGGTGTCGGCTGATCGGGATCGCCGACGCCGAGGCTGATGACGTCGACGCCGCGGGCCTGCGCTTCGCGCACGCGCTTGCGGATCTCGACGTAGAGGTAGGGCGGCAGCTTGGCGAGGCGTTGCGCGCGCACGACGTTCGACGATCCCATTCCGATCGTGTCCTCCATTCAGCGTTTACGCTCGCGGGGGCGGCGAGCGAGTGTCGCTGTCAGTTGGCGTTATCGGCAAGCATAACCAGCGAGGAGGGCGCCGCCGTGGCCGAAGAGCCCGCCGCGGGCCCCGACGAGCCCACCGCGGCGAGCGCTTCCGCCCCGGGCATCGCGTCGCTGGCGGCCGCCCCGCGCGCGCTGCGGTTCGCGGCGCTCCGGGTGCCGACCTTCCGCTGGTACTGGACGCTGAGCGCGCTGTCCGGCATGGGCGACAGCATGGAGAACGTGCTCCGCGACTGGCTGGTCTGGTCGCTGACCCATTCGGTCTTCTGGCTCGGGATGATGGTCTTCGCGCATTGGGTGCCGTTCACCTTCTTCTCGCTGTACGGCGGCGTCCTCGCCGACCGCTACGACAACCGGAAGGTCCAGATCGTCTCGCAGCTGCTGCTCTTCGGAGCGGCGGCGGGCGTCGCGGCCGCGACCCTCGTCGGCTTCGTCACGGTCTGGTGGATCGTCGCGCTGCTCCTCGTCCACGGCTTCGCCGGTGCCATCGGCGGGCCCGCGCAGCAGACGCTCATCCATTCGATCGTCGGTCGGGACAGGCTCGTCTCGGCGGTGAGCCTGAACTCGGCGATCCGCCAGGTCGCCCAGGTCGCCGGCCCCGTGATCGCCGGCGTCATCCTGATCGTCTTCGGCGCCGGCTGGGGGTTCCTCGTCAACGCCCTCACGTTCCTGCCGCTGCTGGCGATGCTGGCGATCATGCGCGTGCGACCGCTCGGCGAGCGGAGCCGCCAGGCGATCCCGACGGCGCTGCGCGAAGGGCTCGGCTTCATTCGGGCGCGTCCGCGGCTCGTCGCGCTCATCGGCATCGAGATGCTGCCGACGATCTTCCTCGGCGGCGCGTTCACCTCGTTGCTCCCCGCCTTCGCGACGGACGTCCTGCATGGCGGCGCGATCCACTACGCGCTCCTCCTCGCGGCGAGCGGCGCGGGCGCGCTGATCGCGGTGCTCTACCTGGCCTATGCACGCACGCCGAGATCGGTCGGGCTCGTCATCCTGGGCGCCGCCGCCGCCCAGGTGACCGCGATCCTCCTCTTCGCGCTGTCGACGGCGTACCTGCTCTCGGCCGCGCTCATGGTGATCGTCGGACTCTGCGCGGTCATCACCCAGACGTACAACAACACGACGCTGCAGCTGTCCGCGCCCGATGCGCTCCGCGGCCGGGTCATGGGCGCGTACAGCTTCGGCGCACAGGGCGTCCGGGTCGTGAACGGGCCGCTGCTCGGGACGCTCGCGGCGCTCGTGGGCGCGCCGGTCGCGGTCGCCGGGAGCGCCGCGGTCGTGCTGGCGTCGCTGCTCGCGATCCTCGCGAGGGTGCGGGCGATCCGCGGCCGGGGCTGAGCCCGGCCGCGTGTGCCCCGTCTCGGAAGTCATGCCCAGCTCCGTGCCCGCGTGTGCATCCGCCCGCTGCTCATCGCCCGCTCAATCCTCTCCGAACGCCGGGCTCGCCATCGGGCCGGCCGCTCGGCCCGGAAGCCGCGGCAGCGTCCGCGTGAGCAGCGCGCACGCCAGCGCGAGCGCGCCGGCGATGATCAGCACGACGGGGATCCCCGCGCGTTCCGCGACGATCGCCATCGGCGTGATGGCGAGCCCGCCGAGCCCGATCGACAGGCCGAGCATGAGGCCGCTCACCATCCCCAGACTGCCCGGAAGGCTCTCCTGCCCGCGTACCGCGAGCACCACGAACGAGCCGTTCAGGAACATGCCGCTCAGCGCGGCGGCGACGAGGAACGCCGGGCCGACCGCGTCCTGCGCGGCGAGGAGGAAGCAGAAGGGAGCGGCCGCGACGAGCCCGATGACGATCACACGGTCGCGACCGAGCCGATCGGCGAGGGCCCCGCCGATCAGGCCGCCGACCGCGCCCGACAGGAGGAAGAGGGTGAGCAGGCGGGACGACTCGACGATGCTCGCGCCGAGGCTGACCGCGTAGAGGGGGAGGAACGATCCGACGAGCGCCGACGCCCAGGATCGGGTCGCCGCGACCGAGATCAGTCCGGCGAGGAGGCGGCGGTTCGCGCGGACCACCGCCACGAGCGACACGCCGGCGAGGGCGGCCGGGGCCTGGGCGGGCCCGATCCACCGGACCAGCGCGGCCACGATCAGTCCGGGGACGGCCACGATCCAGATCCCCTCGAGCCCGGTCGTCGACAGGATGAGGCCGACGACGAGCGGCCCGACAGGCAGCCCGAAGTTGCCGGCGCTGATGTACACGCTCATCCAGCGGCCGCGCGAGCCCTGCGGCACGGCGCGCGCGACGAGCGCCGCGCTCGCGGGGTGATACAGGGCGGTGCCGAGCCCACCGGCGAAGAGCGCGATCGCGACCGCGGCGAGGTTCGGCGCGAGACCGAGGGCACCGGCGGCGACGCCCGATAGCCCGACGCCGGTCCAGGCCATCCAGCGCGTGCTTTCGCCGCGATCGGCGAAGTGACCGAACAGCGGCTGGGTGAAGGACGACGAGGCCTGGTAGACGGTGACGAGCACGCCCGCGACCGCGAGGCCGATGCCGAGCCGTCCGAGGAGGAGCGGCAGCAGTGCCGGCAGCATGAACGTGTACGAGTCGTTCGTGAAGTGCGCGAGCGCCATGGTGGAGACCGACGGCAGGCGCCGGTCGGCCATCACCGGAGCGCGTCCCAGAGCACCTCGGCGAGATGGCGCACCCGGATCTCGCTCGCCCGCGCGTCGAGACCGCCGCGCAGGTGGGTGAGGCAACCGGGGTTGTCGGTGATGACGCACGTCGCCCCGGTCCGCTCGACGTTCGCGAGCTTGCGCGCGAGGATGCGGTCCGCGACCTCGGGGTACTCGAACGAGAAGCTGCCGCCGAAGCCGCAGCAGACCGACGACTCGGCCATCTCGACGAGCTCGACGCCCGCGACGTCGCGGAGCAGCTGGCGCGGCTCGTCGTGGATCCCGAGCACGTTCGCCGACTGGCAGGCGTCGTGATACGTGGCGCGCAGGTCGAGCCGCCGGCCGCGCCGGCCGCTCCGCCGCGCGAGGTCGAGGCAGTATCCAGTGAAGGCGTGGATGCGTTCGGCGAGCGCGGTCGCCCGCGCGGCCCACTCCGGCTCCGAGCGCAGGATGCGCGGGTAATCCTGGGCCATCGTGATCGCGCACGAGGAGGACGGCGCCACGATCGCGTCGGCCCCGACGCGCTCGAGCGCCGCGATCGCGTCCTTCGCCATCGTGATCGCGGTCCGCCGGTCGCCGCTGTTGAGCTGCGGCAGGCCACAGCACCGCCGGCCCTCGGCAAGGTGCACCTCGGCCCCCAGCTCCTGGAGGACGCGCGCGGCGGCGTGGCCGGCATCGGGGAGGAAGCGATCGACGATGCACGACGGGAAGAGGGCGACGCGCGCGACGGGAGCAGCCGGGTTCGTCAGCGCGATCTCTCGCGCGCGGTAGTGGAGCGGCTGCTCGGCGAACGCGGGCAGCGACTTCTCGCGCGCGAGCGCGCCCCCCAGGAGTGCCGGCGCCCGGACCTGGCCCGCGCGGCGGAACGGACGCTGGAGCATCGTGCCCCAGCCGGCCGCGCGATCGATGCGGTCCGGCGACGACCACTGTGCGAGGGCCATGCGCTTCGCGATCGGCTCGCCGGTCCGCTCGACGGCCTGCGCGCGCACGTCGTTGATGAGCGTCGCGAGCGGGATGCCCACCGGGCACACCGTGTCGCACGCGTTGCAGCCGAGGCACATGCCCTGCTCGAACGCGACGCTCTCGATGCCGTGGTGCCATGGCGAGACGACCAGACCGATCGGCCCGGTGTAGATGTGGCCGAACACGTGCCCGCCGACGACCTGGTACGACGGGCAGACGTTGCTGCACGCGCCGCAGCGGATGCAGCGGAGCGCCTCGCTGAACGCCTCATCGGCCCGCATGGCCTCCCGGCCGTTGTCGAGGAGCACGAAGTGGAGCTCCTTCGGGCCGTGCACACCGATCTGCAGACGCAGCTCGATGTCGGCCGAACGCGACGGCCCGGTGATGAGCTGCGTGTACGTCGAAAGCTTCTGCCCGGTCGCGCTCCGCGCGAGGAGCTTCAGCAGCGCCGTCGCGTCGTCGAGCGAGGGCACGATCTTCTCGATACCGACGACCGCGATGTGCACGGGCGGCAGCGTCGTCGCGAGGTCGGCGTTGCCCTCGTTCGTGACGAGCACCAGCGTGCCGGTGTCCGCGATGAGCGCGTTCCCTCCCGTGATGCCGACGTCGGCGGCGATGAACTTCTCGCGCAGCTCCGTACGAGCGACCGCGACGAGGGTGGCCGGGTCCGCCGGGACGGGGCGGCCGAGGACGCGGCTGAACAGCGTCGCGACCTCCTCGCGGGTCTTGTGGATCGCCGGCGCGATGAGGTGGGATGGCTTCTCGCCGGCGAGCTGGATGATCCATTCGCCGAGGTCGGTCTCCACGGGCGTGATGCCCTCGGCGAGCAGGTGCTCGTTGAGGAGGATCTCCTCGGTGGCCATCGACTTCGACTTGACGACGAGCTTCGCGCCGTGCCGCCGGCAGATCTCGGTCACGATCCGTCGAGCTTCCTCGGCGTCCTTCGCCCGGTGCACGACCGCCCCCACCGCCGTCGCCTCGACGGTGAAGCGTGCCACCAGCTCGGGTAGCCGCGCGATCGCGTCCCGCTTCCGCTCCGTGAGATCGGCCCGCTGCTCGGGCCAGTCGATCTCCTCGATGCGGGCCGCGCGCTTCTCGCGGAACGAGGGGAGCGCTCGATCGAGCGCGGTGGCGAGGTTGCGCGAGCGAAGCGCCCGGTCGAGCCGTCGGGCGAAGTCCGCTCGCGAGACGGTCACGCGTATGCCCGGTCGAGGAGATCCATGATGTGGACGACCGATGCGCGGACGCCGGCCGCACGAAGGCCGGCCTCGATCTGCATCTGGCAGCCCGGATTCGCGGTGATCACGACGTCGGCCCCGCTGCGCCGGATGTTCTCGGCCTTGCGACGCCCCAGGCGCGCGGCCAGCGCCGGCTGGGTCACGTTGTACGTGCCGGCGCTGCCGCAGCACCAATCGGCCTCGGCCAGCGGTAGGAGCGTCAGGCCCGGGATCGCGCCGAGCAGCTCGCGGGGCTGCGCGCTGATGCGTTGACCGTGGATGAGGTGGCACGGATCGTCATAGGCCGCCCGGAGCGCGAGCGCGCCGGGCGCGACGCTGAGTCCGACGCCCGCGAGGTACTCGGTCGCGTCCTTCACCCGGGCGGCGAAGCGCTCGGCGCGCTCGTGCCACGCCGGGTCGTCCTTCAGGAGCCAGCCGTACTCCTTCAGGTTGGCGCCGCATCCGGCGGCGTTCACGATGAACGCGTCGACGTCCCATCCCTCGAGCGACGCGATGTTGCGCCGCGCGAGCGCGCGGGCGTCCTCGCGCTCGCCGGCGTGGGCGTGGAGTGCGCCGCAGCAGGTCTGCACGTCGGGCACGTGGACCTCGATCCCGTTCCGGGCGAGGACCCGAGCGGTCGCCGCGTTCGTGTCGGCGAACGCGGAGCGCATGACGCAGCCGGTGAAGAGCGCGACCCGGCCACGCACCGGATCGCTCGCGGCGATCAGCGCGGGGAGCGGCCTGGCGCTCGGTGGGCGATCCGGGATGAGCTCGAGGAGGTCGGCGAGGCGGCGCAGGCCCAGCCGCCGAAGCACCGCGCGCCCCCCGAGCCGCTTCGCGAGGTAGCCGGACCGCGCGAAGCGCGCGAGCAGCGCGGGCGTCGTGAGCAGCCGGCCGAACACCGCCCGTCGGAGCAGCCGCTCCGGCAGCGACGGCTTGCGTGCCAGCACCACCTGCGAGCGCGCGGCCTCCATGAGCTTCCCGAACTCGACGCCCGATGGACACGCCGTCTCGCACGCGCGGCAGTCGAGGCATTTGGCCATGTGATCCGCGAACAGCGCGTTTTCGACCTCGAGGCGGTCGTCCCACACATTCTTCATGAGCCGGATGCGTCCGCGCGGCGAGTCCATCTCCACGCCCAGCTCGGCGAAGGTCGGGCACGTCGGCAGGCAGAGACCGCAGTGCACGCAGCGGGAGATGAGCGATGGGAGCGGCGCGTCGGCGCTCGGGTACGGGCCCGGTCGGATCATCCGATCGCCGAGCGCCCCGGCTCGAGGATCCCGGCCGGGTCGAACGCGTCCTTGATGCGCCGCATCAGGAACGCGCCGGCGGGCGCACGCTCGCCGTACGTCGCGAGTCCGGCGACGTTGCTGCGCTCGATCCGCGCGCTGCCACCGAGCACGAGCGCGTTCGCGAGGAGCGCGTCGGCGGCGCGCAACACCGCCGCGTCGTCGCCGCGAAGGTGCACCTGATGGATGCCGCTCGCCGCGTCGGCCACGATGCGCGCTCCGTCGACCATCGCCGCCCCGGCGAACGCCGTCTGCGCCGACAGCGGCAGCGCGGCGCGGACGACGGCGCCGTCGGTCGCGGCATCGACGATCTCGCGCAGTCGATCGAGGGAAGCGGCGACATCATCGAGCGGCTCGGCCGCGGCGCCCCGAGCCTCCACGGCGCGGGCGAGCTCGGCCATCGACCGCTCCACCGGCGGGCGCTCGCCGGCCGCCGCCGCGGCGAGGCGCCAGCCCTGCGTGGGCCCGCGCTCGATCACGAGCGCGGTGGGCCTGACCGCCGTCCGGAGGAGGGCGTCCGCCGCGGCGAACGCGTCGGCCGCGCGGCGGAACGTCGCGCTCGCACCAGCGGTGACCGGCGGCAGCGGCAACACCTTGAACGTCGCCTCGACGATCACGCCGAGCGTCCCGAGTGACCCGGTGAACAGCTTGCAGAGGTCGTAGCCCGAGACGTTCTTCACCACCCGCCCGCCCGATCGGGCGAGGGTTCCATCAGGCAGCGCGGCACGAAGACCGATGAGGAGGTCACGCACCCCACCGTAGCGGTACCGACCGAAGCCGTTGCTGTTCGCGGCGATGACCCCACCGGCGCTCGCGCCGCGCCCGACGTGCGGTGGATCCAGCGGCAGGAACTGACCGGTGGCGGCCAGCTCAGTGGCGATGTCGGCGAGGCTCGCCCCGGCCGCGACGGTCACGGTCAGGTCGGCCGGGACATGATCCACGATCCCGGCGAGGCCCCTCGTCTCGAGGATCGCCGCCGTCTCAGGCGGCGCGCCGAGCGGGTCCTTCGTGCCGCCGCCGCGCACCCGCACGCTCCGGCGGTCCGCGGCGCTCTCGGCGAGGAGCGCGGCGCATTCCTCGGCGGTGGTGGGACGGAGGATGAGCGGTCCCGTCACGGCGTTCCGTCGCGCGTCTCAGATGCCGGTCGGCCCGTCCCGGGCGCGCCGCCGGGGAGGCCGAAGGCCGAACTCCCGGCGGCATTCAGAAGGAACTCCTTGCAGCGCGACGGAGTGGGGAACACCTTGCCGGGATTCGCGAGGCCCGCCGGGTCGAACGCGCGCTTCACCCGGCGCATCGTGGCGAGGTCCGCGGGCGAGAACTGCAGCGGCATGTAGCAGTTCTTCTCCATCCCGACCCCGTGTTCGCCGGTGAGGGACCCACCGACCCTGAGGCAGGCCTCGAGGATCTCGCGACCGGCCTCCTTCACCCGCTCGAGCTCGGCCGGACCTTTGGAGCCGTCGATCAGGATCAGCGGATGGAGGTTCCCGTCGCCCGCGTGGAACACGTTCGCGATCCGGAGGCCGTATCGGTCGCCGACGGCCATGACCTCGCGGAGGACCTCGGGCAATCGCGTCCGCGGGATGACCCCGTCCTGCACGTAGTAGTCCGCGGACAGGCGGCCCATCGCCGCGAACGCGCCCTTCCGGCCTGCCCAGAGGCGATCGCGTTCGAGCGCGTTCGCCGCGACGCGGATGACGCCGGCGTGGTTCGTGCGGCAGATCGATTCGATCCGCTCGCGCAGATCGTCGAGGCCGTCATGCAGCCCGTCGACCTCGACGAGGAGGATGCCTCCGGCATCGAGCGGATAGCCGGCGCCGACCGAGGCCTCGACCGCGATGGTCGAGAGCTGATCCATCATCTCGATCGCGCTCGGCACGATGCCGGCGGCGATGATCGCCGAGACCGCGCCGGATGCGTCGTCCATCGTGGGGAAGGCCGCCATGAGCGTCCGCCTGTCCTCGGGCAGCGGGGTCAGCTTCACGGTGATCTCCGTGACGAGGCCGAGCGTTCCCTCCGATCCGACGAACGTGCCCACGAGGTCGTAGCCGTCCTGCTCGATGGCCTTGCCCCCGAGGCGGACCACGGTCCCGTCGGAGAGCACGACCTCGAGACCGGTGACGTGATTCGTCGTGACCCCGTAGGCGAGGGTGTGCGGGCCGCCCGAGTTCTCCGCGACGTTGCCGCCGAGCGTGCAGGCCTTCTGGCTCGATGGGTCAGGGACGAAATACAGGTTGAATGGCGCCGCGGCCGTCGAAAGGTGCAGGTTGACGAGGCCCGGCTGCACGACCGCCCGCATGTTCGGGGCGTCGATCTCGAGGATCCGCGACATCCGTGCGAACGAGACGACGACGCCGCCCTCCACCGGGATGGCACCGCCCGAGAGGCCCGTGCCGGCGCCGCGCGGCACGATCGGCACGCCGTGTTGCGAGCAGAACCGCGCGAGCTTCGACACGTCGGCGGTCTCGCTCGGTAGCACGACCGCGTCCGGTGAGGCGGTGTCGATCGCCCCGTCGTATTCGTAGAGCAGGAGATCTTCGCGCGCCCACAGGACCTTGTCCTCGCCGAGCAGGTCGCGAAGCCCGCGCGCGAGCTCGGCTCCGCGCAGGCCGGCGCGCACCGCCGGCTCCGCGATCACGACCAGGTGTTCTCGCGTTCGCGCAGCGACTCCGCCAGCTGGACGGAGGCGCGACGGAGCTGCGGCACGAACTCGACGCACCGTTGCTTCGTGAGGCGGCTCGACGGACCCGAGATCGAGATGGCCGCGATCGGCGCGCCGATCGGACCCACCGCGACCGCGACGCAGCGGACGCCCTCGTCGTACTCCTCGTCGTCGAGCGCGTAGCCGCGCTCGCGGCAGTCGTCGAGCGCCCGCGCGAGGGCCGCTCGGTCGACGAGCGTGCGGGGCGTGAACGCCGCCAGCTCGGCGCGCGCGAGCAGCGCCTCGCGGCGGGCCTGCGGCAGCGCGGCGAGCAGCGCCTTGCCGGTGCCGGTCGCATGGAGCGGCACCCGGTTCCCGACCGCGGTGAACAGGCGAACGAGCTGCGGACTGGCGGCGGTCTCGATGTACACGGCCGCGGTGTCGTCGAGGACGCTCAGGTTCGCGGTCTCGCGGGTGGCCTCGACGAGCGACTCGAGCAGCGGTCGCGCCGCGAAGCGGAGCTCGTTGTAACGGCTGCGGCCCTCCGCGAGCATCGCCACCTTGGCGCCCGCGTAGTAGCGGCTCGTGTCGGGGTTCTGGCGAACGTAGCCTCGCCGCAGGAGCGTGGCGAGCAGGCGGTGCACCGTGCTCACGTGCAGCTTCGTCCGCGCCGCGAGCACGGTGATCGAGACCTCGCCGTCGGCGCCGGCGAGCCCCTCGAGCAGATCGAGGGCGCGGTCCACGGACTGGACCGATCGCCGCGATCGGCGGGAAGCGGCGGCCTCTTTCACTCCCCGGAAGAGCTCATCTGCTTCGCGAAATCATAGCCAACCAGGCGTTCCTATCCTTTTCACATGCCGAACGCCGACCGCCGCGCCGCCCTGATCGCCCAGGCGGCCTCCTTCCCGGCCTCACCCGGGGTCTACCTATTCAAGGACGCGCGTGGCCGGGTGCTCTACGTCGGTAAGGCGGATGTGCTGCGTGATCGCGTCCGCAGCTACTTCGGGCCGAGCCTCGACGTCCGGCACGTTCGCCTCGTGGAGCGGGCGGAGCGGCTCGAATACGTGCTCACCGGCAGCGTGTCCGAGGCCTACCTGCTCGAGGCGAACCTCATCAAGCAGCACCGGCCGCGCTACAACATCCGGCTGAAGGATGACAAGTCCTATCCGTACGTGAAGGTGACCCTCGGCGAGGATTTCCCGCGCATCGTGCGGACCCGTCAGCT
>DASWCU010000047.1:0-11548 GCA_036389935.1 Candidatus Limnocylindria bacterium | reverse complement strand
ATCGACGGTGAACGACGGGGTCTTCTCGGCGTGGAACGGGCAGAGGCCCTTATACGCACGGCCGGCCTTGCGCAGTGCGACCCGCTCGCCGACGAGCTGCACGATGTCGATGCGCTCTCTGACCAGATCGAAGTCACCGGGCACGTCGATATACCTCGCGCCGATGACGGATCCAGACCACGTCCACGACTCCAGTGCGCGGATCGAATCGATAGACGATCCGGTGCACGCCTACCCTCAACGAGCCTAGTCCGGTGAGGTCGCCGGCCAGCGGCTTACCAGCCAGAGGTGCTGGACCCAGCGTTCGCAGCAACGCGGCAGCGGCCGCGAGATACGGTTTCGGGAGGCGCTCCAGGTCCTTCGCGGCCTGCCTCGAGACACGGACGTCGGCCACGCGTCAGTTCAAACGCCCAGCCGCTTCAGTACATCTTCGAGCGGGCGAACGCGACCGGCCTTGACGTCACGGAGACCACGGCGGATCGCCGCCATCGCCTCGGAATCATCAAGGATCTCGAGCGTCTCGTGCCAGCTCTCGAACTCATCCGCCGACATTACGACGGCCGCCGGCTTGCCCTGGCGGGTGATCGTGATGTGCTCATGGATCGTTGACACCTCGTCGATGAGCTTCGACAGGTCCTTGCGCGCCTCGGTGAGCGGGAGGATCTTCACTCCGCTGATTGTACAGGATCGTGTACAGTTGGGGGGGCCGCGATCACGGCCTGATGCGGCCGCTCGCTCAGCGACGACCCCAGGCGAGCGGGACGAACAGCGTCTCGAACATGTCGAGCGCGTAGCCGTCGGTCATGCCGGCGACGTAGTCGGCCACCGCCCGCTTCACGCCGTCCGCCTCAGCGATGCGCTGGTGCTCGGGCGGCATCCGATCGGGGTGCTGCTCGAAGTACTGGAGCAGATCCCAGAGCACGCCCTGCGCCTTCTGGTCCTCGGTCTTCGCCGGGCCGGCGAGGTAGACGTGCTCGAACATCCAATCGCGAAGCTCGTTCGTCGCCTCGAGGACCTCGGGAGACAGGTCGACGTCAGGCTTTCCGAAGGAGCTCACGATGACGTCGTAGACCATCGTGTCGAGCCGTTCGGCCCGGTCGTGTCCGAGCGCCGCGCGGACCTCCTTCGGGAGGTCGTCCTCGCCGATGATCCCCGCCCGCATCGCATCGTCGATGTCGTGATGGAGGTAGGCGATCTTGTCCGCGAGCCGGCAGATCCAGCCCTCGGGCGTCTCTGGCACGCCCCAGGCCGGTGTCTCGAGGCCGCCGACCGTGGGTGCCGAATGCTTGAGGATCCCGTCGCGGACCTCGTGGGTGAGGTTCAGGCCCTTCCCGTTCTTCTCCAGCCGCTCGACGATGCGGACACTCTGCTCGTTGTGGCGGAAGCCGTCGGGCAGGAATCGCGCGAGCAGCTCTTCGCCGACGTGCCCGAAGGGGGTGTGGCCGACGTCGTGGCCGAGGGCCATCGCCTCGAGCAGGTCCTCGTTGAGCTGGAGGGCCGTCGCCATCGCCCGGCCGATGGAGTTCACCTCGAGGATGTGGGTCAGCCGCGTCCGGTAGTGGTCGCCGACCGGCGCGAGGAAGACCTGGGTCTTGTGCTTCGTCCGGCGGAACGCCTTGGAGTGGACGATCCGGTCGCGGTCGATCTGGAACGCCGTGCGCGTCGGCGAGGGCTCCTCGGGATGATCGCGTCGACCTTCCTCGGCCCTCGTCGCGTACGGAGCGAGCGCCGTGCGTTCGGCCTGCTCCTGGCGCTCGCGGATGCGCAGCGCGGCGACCGACTTCGACCGCGAGAGCCGCGCGGCCAGATCCGTCTGGGTCGCCATCTGCGGCAAAGGCTACTGCACCGCGGGAACGCGCTCCGATCGAAGATCCGGATGAAAACGCCGCGCAGCTTCTACCTCAGCGGTCCCGCTCCGTCGACGCGAGCGCCGCCTGGGCCGCGGCAAGCCGCGCCACGGGGACGCGGAACGTCGACGGCGACACGTAGGTCAGCCCGATGTCGTGGCAGAACGCGACCGAGCTCGGCTCGCCCGCGTGCTCGCCGCAGATGCCGATCTTCAGGTCGGGCTTCGTCTTGCGTCCGCGCTCGACGCCCATCTTCATCATCTCGCCGACGCCGCCGCGGTCGATGACCTGGAACGGGTCGTCGGGAATGATCCGCTGCTCGACGTATTTCGTGAGGAAGCTCTTCTGCGCGTCGTCGCGCGAGATGCCGAGCACGGTCTGAGTGAGGTCGTTCGTCCCGAAGGAGAAGAACTCGGTCTGTGTCGCGATCTCGCCGGCGATGATGCAGGCGCGCGGGATCTCGATCATCGTCCCGAACTTGAACGGGATCTTCCGTCCACGCTCCGTCTCGATCGTCGCAGCCACGCTCATCACCTGATCGCGCAGACGGTCGAGCTCCCCCATCGTGCCGACGAGCGGCATCATGACCTCGGGCTTCGCGCTCACGCCCTGTTCGGCGGAGTCGGCGGCGGCGCCGAGGATCGCGCGGATCTGCATCTCGAGGATCTCGGGGTACACGAGGAGGAGCCGGCAGCCGCGCAGGCCGAGCATCGGGTTGTCCTCGTGGATCTGCTCGAGCCGCCGCCAGACCTTCCGCTTCTGCTCGATGTCCGGCCCGTCCTTGCCCGTCGCCTCCGCGACGGCGATGTCGATGTCGACGTCGGCGAACTCGCGGAGGAACTCGTGGAGCGGCGGATCGATGAGCCGGATCACGACCGGGAGGCCGTCCATCGCTTTGTAGATCTCGCGGAAGTCGTCCTGCTGGAATGGCAGCAGCTTCGCCAGGGCGGTCGTCCGGCCCGCCTCGTTGTCGGCCATGATCATGTCCTGCACGTACGGCAGCCGTTCGGCCTGCCGGAACATGTGCTCGGTCCGCGCGAGTCCAACGCCCTCGGCCCCGAGCTTGCGCGCCTCGATGCACTCGCCCGGCGTGTCGGCGTTCACCCACACACCGAGACGACGCCGTTTGTCGGCCCACGAGAGGAGCTCGATGAGCTGGGTCTCCTTCTCGTAGTTCGGCGGCTTCGTCGCGAGCTCGCCGGCGAAGACCTCACCGGTCGTGCCATCGATGGAGATCGCGTCGCCTTCCTTGACGACCGTGTCGCCGACGCGCATCTCGCGCTTGTGGAGATCGATCGAGAGCTCCGCGCAGCCGGCGACGCACGGCAGGCCGAGGCCACGCGCGACCACGGCCGCGTGCGACGTGGATCCGCCACGCGCGGTGAGGATCCCGGTCGCCGCGATCATCCCGTGGAAGTCGTCCGGCGACGTCTCTGGCCGCACGAGCACCACGAGCTGCTTCTGGCCTTTGAGCGCGACCGCGCGATCGGCGTCGAACACGGCCCGGCCCGTCGCGGCGCCGGGCGAAGCGTTCAGGCCCTTCGCGAGGTACTTGCCTTCCTTGCGCGCGCGCTCGACATCCTTCTGGTCGAACCCTGGAACGAGGAGCTGCTCGACCTGGAGCGGGTCGACCCGCTGGATCGCCTCGTCCTTGGTGATGAGCTTCTCCTTCACCATGTCCGTGGCCATCTTCACCGCGGCCCGCGCCGTGCGCTTTGCGGAGCGCGTCTGGAGCATGTAGAGCTTGCCGCGCTCGATGGTGAACTCGAGGTCCTGCGCGTCCCGGTAGTGGTGCTCGAGGCGCTGCGCGATCTTCTCGAACTCGCCGTACGCCTTCGGCATGTCGCGCTTCATGTCCGCGATCTTCGCCGGCGTGCGGATGCCCGCGACGACGTCCTCGCCCTGGGCGTTGGTGAGGTACTCGCCGTAGAGCTTCTTCTCGCCGGTGTTCGGATCACGGGTGAACGCGACGCCGGTGCCGGAGTCGTCCCCCATGTTGCCGAAGACCATCGTCACGACGCTGCACGCGGTCCCGAGATCGTCCGAGATCTTGAACTGCTTCCGGTAATCCTTCGCGCGCTGGCCGAACCACGAGCCGAAGACGGCCTCGACGGCGAGGCGGAGCTGGTCGTGGGGATCGGTCGGGAACGGCTTGCCGGTCTCGCGCTTCACGATGGCCTTGAACGCTTCCACGAGCGCGGCGAGGTCCTTCGCGTCGAGGTCGGTGTCCGACTTCGCGCCCTTCGCGTGCTTCTTCTTCTCCAGGACCGCGTCGAACTTCTCGGCAGGGATGTCGAGCACGATACGGCCGAACATCGAGATGAACCGCCGGTAGGCGTCCCAGGCGAAACGTTCATTCTTCGTGAGCGCCGCGAGGCCCTGACGCGTGTCGTCATTGAGCCCGAGGTTGAGGACGGTGTCCATCATCCCGGGCATGGACATCGCCGCGCCCGAACGCACCGAGACGAGCAGCGGATTCTTGGCGTCCCCGAGCCGTTTCTTCGCCGCGCGCTCGATCGTCGCGAGCGCGCGCTCGACTTGGTCCCACAGTCCCGGCGGCAGCTTCTTGTCGGCCGCGAAGTACGCGTTGCAGGCGGCCGTGGTGATCGTGAAGCCCGGCGGGACCGGCAGCTTCGCGTTCGTCATCTCGGCCAAGCCCGCGCCCTTCCCGCCGAGGAGCGTGCGCATTCCCGCGTTCCCCTCGGCCTTACCGTCGGCGAAGAGGTACACCCACTTCGTCGATCGCGACGGCGGATGCGAGGTCTTCTTCACGGGCTTCGCGCGCGCGACCGGCATGGGTCACCTCCCCGTGGGTCGATCGGAGCCGAGCTCGATCGTGGCCGATTGTCGCAGATACGGCGCCGGCCTCGGGGCACGGGCCGCGCTCGTCGTCGGAACGACGGGGACGATTGGCAGGCTTCCTGCTCGACCGATCGCGCGATGTTAGAGTCGCGGCCCGTGTACGAACGTCCCGGATACAGCACCTTACTCGGCCGCATTCGCTCCAACGTTCGCACCTACATCCGCAAGCAGCTCGAGCTCCCGCGCCAGGAGATCGCCGAGATCCTCCGGGCGAATCTCAACGCCGCCAAGTGGTTCGGCATCGCGGCGGCCTTCGCGATGCTCACCCTCATCGCACTCACGGTCCTCGTCATCGCGCTCGTCGCGCTCCTGCTCCCGTGGCCGCTCGCGGCGCTCGTCGTCATGATCGTCTTCGGCGGCATCGCCGGCCTCACCGGCTACACCGGCTATCGCAGGCTCGAGCTCCGCGGACCGACACGGTCGATCGCGTCATTCAAGGAGACGGTGCAATGGGCGAAAGCGCGTCTGCTCGGACGGAACGCGAGCTAGCGGACCTGCGCCGGCGGATCGAGGACGACGTCGACGCGCTCGTCGAGCGCGTGCGGGAGGACGTCGATCCGCGGAACGTCGTGCGCCGCCAACCGGTCGCGTCGCTCGGCGCGGTCGGCTCCCTCGCGACCGTCGTCGCCGTCGCGGTGACGCGGCGGGTGCGGAGCGCACGCGCACGGCGGCCGGACAAGGAGATCGACCGGATCGTCGAGCAGCTCGGCGGCCGCGTCGATCGGCTGAAGGGACGGGCGCGCAAGCGGTTCCGCGAGCAGCTCCGAAAGGAGATGGTCGAGGTCGAAGGCGAGAAGCGCGGCCCGAAGGAAGCGGCCTGGGCCGCCGGGATGGCCGCGCTCACCGCCGGGGCGACCGAGCTCGCCCGCCGGTTCGCGACGCGCCTCGCCGGCGACGAGGAGGATGGCACCCGCCGGGCCTGAGGCTCCGGTCCTCAGGCGAGCAGGAAGCCGGCGAACATCACGCTCACGCCGACGAGATTGGTGATCTCGACCAGCCCCGCGGCACCGGTGAAGAGTGCTGTCGTCCCGCCCGCCGCGACGATCAGCACGCCGAGCGCGATGATCACGTTCGCGGCCGCGCGCCGGCCGTTGTGGCGCTTCCACGCGAAGATCCCGGCGGAGTAGAGCGCGCCGCCGATCAGGATGATCGAGCCGGCCCCGCTGCCGATGGCCGCGAGGATGCGCGGCAGGGAGCCTTCGGGGAACCCCTTGCCGTTGTCGGCGACCGCGGCGAGATCGATCGGCGCGCTCAGCACGGCGTAGACGCCGGCGACGGAGAGCGCGAGCACGACGACCAGCGCAGCGTTCGCCCATTGTCGCGGCGTGAGCAGGTAGAGCGTCCCGAGGCCCAGCCACGCGACGTTCAGGATCGCGCCGAAGAGGTAGAAGAGCGCGTATTCGCCGGCCGTCGCGCCGCCGCTCCGGGCGAGGTAACCGGCGAACGCGGCGATGGCGAAGAAGGCGAGCCCGATCCCCCACATGAGCTGGTAGGCGCGACGGTGGGCCCGGTACTGGTACAGGACGAAGCCGGCGAAGATCGCGCTCACGATCGCGGCCAGGAGCGGCGCCAGCACGGAGCCGATGCTGATGGCACGGCCCGGATGCGGGCAAGGCGCTTACCGAGCTTTACGGCGATTCCAGGCCCACAGCGCCCCGAGCGCGAGCGCCAGGAGGACCGTGTACGCCAGCGGCACCGCCGCGGCCGACGGGCCCGCGGCCCCGACGGCGAGGGCCGTGGCGACGGCGACGTCGCGCGACCCGGCGCCGATGAGCGCCGAGCCCGCGTCGATGCGGCCCAGCCGGCCCGCCAGGAGGGCCGTTCCGGCGGTCAGGCCGAGAAGTGCGCCGCTCGCGAGGAACGCGCGCGCGTCGAGGGCGCCGGCCCCGCCGGTCACGGCCACGGCGATGAGCGCGCCGAAGGCGAGCCAGCCGGCGAGCCGGATCGGCCGCAGGACGAGGTCGCGCAACGTCGGCGCCGCCGAGGCGAGCGCGGCGCCCGCGACGAACGCGACCATGGCGCCGCTCAGGGCCTCGAAGGCCGCGTCGCGGCCGGCGGCGTTCAGCAGGAAGGCGAGGGCGACGGTCCCGGCCACGAGGGCCCCGATGCGGTCGGCCCGAGCTCCCACCGATGCCGCGGCGGCGGGCCCGACGAGGAGCGCCGGCGAGAGCGCGACGGCGCGCAAGCCGACGCCCGCGTCCGCATCGAGGGCCGGACCGAGCGCTCCGGCGATCGCGAGCGACGGGATGTACGGCACGACGACGAGCGCGAGGTTCCGGGGTCGGCGGAGCGCGAAGAGCGCGAGGAGCGGCGTCTGCGCCCCGGCGGCCGCGAGGAGGACCACGAGCGCCGCGGCGGCGACACGCTCCGCGTCAGGCGCGGCCGACGCGCTCCCGGAGAGCGGGCACGAGCTCCTCGATCGCGACGCGGACCTGGGTCATGTCGTCGCGGTCCCGGATCGTCACCGCGCGGTCGTTCAACGAGTCGAAGTCGATCGTGACGCAGAGCGGTGTCCCGATCTCGTCCTGCCGCCGGTAGCGGCGCCCGATCGCCTGTGTCTCGTCGTAGGTCGACATGAAGTGCGGACGGAGGCGCGCCCACACCGAACGCGCGAGCTGGCTGAGCTCGGGCCTCTTCGACAACGGAAGCACGGCGACCTTGTACGGCGCCAGATCCCGGTGGAGCCGTAGGACCACACGCACGCCCTCCTTGTCCGGCTCCTCGTCGTACGCCGCGCAGAGGAACGCGAATGTCGCGCGATCGGCCCCGACCGACGTCTCCACCACGTAGGGCACGAAGCGCTCGTTCGTCACGTCGTCGAAGTACTCGAGCTTCCTGCCGGAGTACTCGGCATGACGGCGCAGGTCGTAGTCGGTGCGGTTGTGGATGCCCTCGAGCTCCTTCCAGCCGAACGGGTAGCGGTACTCGATGTCGAACGCGCGTGCGGCGTAGTGGGCACGCTCGTCGGCGGCGTGCTCGCGGAGGCGGAACAGATCGTCGTGTCCGGCCAGGTCGTGGAACCACTGCCGCCGGGTCTCCATCCATTCGTCGTAGTGGCGAGGTGCGTCGGCGGGACGGCAGAAGTACTGCATCTCCATCTGCTCGAATTCGCGCGAGCGGAAGATGAAGTTGCTCGGCGTGATCTCGTTCCGGAACGCCTTGCCGATCTGTGCGATCCCGAACGGAAGCCGGCGACGCGTCGCCTGCACGACGTTCTCGAAGTTCACGTAGATGCCCTGCGCCGTCTCCGGGCGCAGCCAGGCGATCGATGCCTCGTCCTCGACGGGCCCGACGAAGGTCTTGAACATGAGGTTGAACCGACGGGGCTCGCCGAGGCGGCGCTCGCCGCAATTCGGGCACGCGCCGGTGGCGCCCTCGGGCAGCTCGTCGGCCCGGAAACGATGCTTGCAGTTCGCACATTCGACGAGCGGGTCGGTGAAGTTCTCGACGTGCCCCGACGCCTCCCAGACCCTCGGGTGCATCAGGATCGCGGCATCCAGGCCGACCATGTCGTCCCGCTCCTGGACCATCGTGCGCCACCAGGCGCGCTTCACGTTGTTCTTCAGCTCGACGCCGATCGGACCGAAGTCCCAGGTCGCGCCGGCGCCGCCGTAGATCTCGCTCGATGGGAACACGAAGCCGCGTCGCTTCGCCAGCGAGGTGAGCTTGTCGAACAGCGTGGCTTCCGTAGCTACTGTCATGGGTGCGCGGCGGCGGCGCGCGGAAGGCGCGCGAGCTCGTCCAGGAGCCGCGCGGCATGGATCTCGCGATCGATGACGTTCTGCAGGAACGCGCGGAGATGGTGTTCGAGCTCGGCGGCGAGCGCCTCGTCGACCCTGAGCTTCGCGGCGTTCTCGAAGTCGCTCACGAGGAGGTAACGCAGCGATTTGAGGCCCCGGACGCTCAGGGCGAGCGCGCCGCCCATCATCTGGGGCGCGCACCGCGCGCAGACGAGGCCCCCGGCCTCGACGCTCCACGTGTTCGTCACCTCGTCCGGCAGGCGGCCGCACTCCACGCACCGCCCGAGCTCGGGGCGGAAACCGGTCCGATCGAGCAGGTGGAGGTCGAACCAGCGGCAGACGAGGGCCGGCGGAAAGCCCGTCGAGAGGTGCCGCAAGGCGTTCTCGACGAGGTCGAACAGGGGCGCCGAAGGGCCACGCTCGACCGAGAATCGGTCGGCGAGCTCGGCGATGTACCAACCCGCGGCGATGCCGTGCAGGCCCTCGCGGAGGGTGCGGTACATCGCGCGTGACTCGGCGCCGATGAGGACGTCGAGATTCCGACCGCGCGCGAGCTGATACGTGGCGTGCATCAGCGGCTCGGCGTAGCCGGCGAGGCGGCTCGTCGGCTTCCGAATGCCCTTCGCGACGACGCGGACCTTGCCGAAGTGGCGGGTCAGCAACGTGAGGACGCGATCAGTCTCACCGAAGTCGTGGGTCTTGAGGACGATCGCCTCGGCACGATAGGTGCGTGATGGCATCGACGATGAATGCTAATGCGTATCATCGGGTCGCGGTGGGTACCTCGGACCTCTTCGCGTCACGCGTGATCGAGATCGACGACGAGATCCGCACCGTCCTCACCCAGGTCGAGCCGGCGCTCCAACCCTTCTACGGCATGATGCTGTACCACCTCGGCCTCGACGCGGAGGGACCGGCGGGCAAGCGATTGCGGCCGCTCCTCTGCGTCCTGATCTACGAGGCGCTCGCCGGCGACGCGCGTGCGGCGCTGCCGGCCGCCGCGGCGCTGGAGCTGCTCCACAACTTCACGCTCATCCACGACGACATCGAGGACCACGATCCGACGCGCCACCACCGGCCCACCGTCTGGTCGGTATGGGGCGTCCCTCAGGCGATCAACTCCGGGGACGGGATGTACGCGGCGTCGCGGCTCGCGGTCCAGCGGCTCCGCGAGCGCGGATTTCCCGCCGAGCGGATCCTCGACTTCACCTGCCTCATCGACCAGGCCTGCGTCCGCGTCTGCGAGGGGCAGTTCCTCGACATCAGCTTCGAAAGCCGGACGGACGTCACCGTCGAGCGCTACCGCACGATGGCCGCGCGCAAGACCGGCGCCCTCATCGCCGCCGCGTGCGAGGGCGCCGCCGTCCTCGCGACCGACGACGCCGAGCTGCGGCGCGCGCTGGCCCGGTTCGGCGACGACTTCGGCGCGGCGTTCCAGGCCCATGACGACCTGCTCGGCATCTGGGCGACGACCGAGCGCACGGGAAAGCTCGAGATGAACGACCTCGTGAAGCGCAAGAAGACCCTGCCGGTGGTGATGGCCTTCGAAAAGGCGTCCGGACGCGTGCGCGACGAGCTCGCGGCGCTCTTCGAGCCGCCGGCGCCGCTCGCGGCCGAGAGCGTGGAACGCATCCGCGCCATCCTCGACGAGCTCGGCACCCGCGCCCAGCTGGAGCGCGAGATCGCGGGACATCGCGCGCGGGCCCTCCACACGCTCCGCTCGATCGCCGCGATGGCCGCGGCGCGCGAGCCGCTCCAGGCGCTCGAGCGGCTGGTCGAGGCCGCGACCGGGGCCGACCAGCCGGTCGCGAGCGGGAGTCGCTGAGGCCGCTCGACTAGCATCCGACCGCCCGTGACAGAAGCCGTGCCACGCCCGCCGCGCGATGTCATCCTCGAGACCGGCGAGCGGGTGATCGCGCTCGGCCGGCCGTTCCCCTGGTGGGTCGGGCTGCTCGTCCTCGAGCTCATCCTGCTCATCGCCGGGGCCGCCCTCGCCGCCCAGGGCCAGCCGGTGGCGGCGCTCGTCGCGCTCGCGCTCGCGGTCATCGTGTTCGTGTGGATGCTCGTTCGATACGTTTCGTGGGTCACGCGGGTCTGGGTCCTCACCGACCGCCGGGTCATCGCGCGGACCGGCATCCTCGACCGGAACCAGGCGGCGATCCTGCTCGAGCGCGTCCAGGACGTGAGCCTCGCCCGGCCGTTCCCGGCCTCGCTCGTCGCCGACTACGGCATCCTGCGGCTCGAGACGGCGGGGATCCACTCCGAGGAGCGGATGACCGAGGGCCTGCACGAGATCGCGATCACCGGCGCGAGCCGTTTCTACCGGGAGCTCACGGACGCCCTGACGCCCGGACGCTGAGGTGCCGCGCGCCGCGATCGTCACCGGGGGCTCGCGCGGCATCGGCGCGGCGACCTGCATCTCGCTCGCCGCGCGGGGCTACGACGTCGCGTTCACGTACCGCAACAAAGCGGCGCGCGCCGCGGACGTGGCCGCCGAGGCGGAGCGCGCGGGAGTCCGCGCGCTCGCCGTTCGCGCTGACATCACCGTCGCGCAGGACGTCGCGCGGCTCGGGGCCGAGCTGACCGCGTGGACGGACGCGCTCGATCTGATCGTCCTGAACGCCTCCGGCGGCCTGGAGCGCGACATCATCGCGCAGGACCCCGACTATCCGATGCGGATCAATCGCGACGCGCAGCTCGCCGTCGTCGACGCCCTGCTGCCGCTGCTCCATCCGCCAGCGACGATCGTCCACGTGACGAGCCACTGGGCGCACCGCTACGGCGCGGTGCGCCAGCTGCCCGCGTACGAGCCGGTCGCCCGGAGCAAGCACGCCGGTGAGGAGGCGCTGCGCGCGCGCGTCGCCGATCTCGGCATCCATGGGGTGCGGCTCCTCGTCGTGACGGGCGACCTCGTCGAGGGCACGATCACCGCCCGCCTGCTCGAGCGCGCCTCGCCCGGCCTCGCAGCGACCCGAGCGGGCGTGGCGATCACCCCAAGGGCCGTCGCGGAGGCGATCGTCGGCGCCGCGGGCGACCGGCGCCTCGCGAGCGGGGCGACCGTCGTCGTGGGCGGGGCGCTCGAAGCGCTCGAGCGTGGCT
>DASWCU010000046.1:0-1946 GCA_036389935.1 Candidatus Limnocylindria bacterium | reverse complement strand
CGTCGCCGTCTCGACGACGTCGGACGCGACCGGCACGTACGCGCGCTACGCCTATAGCTTCGGCGACAACCTCCCGGACTATCCGAAGCTCGGGGTCTGGCCGGATGGCTACTACTTCTCGGTCAACGCGTTCTGGCTCGGCCTCATCTTCCAGGGCGCCTGGGCATGCGTGCTCCCGCGGGCCTCGATGCGGAGCGGCGGTTCGGGCAACGGCCAGTGCTACCTCGCCGGGAGCGGCGTGGCGAGCCTGCTGCCGGGCGATCTCGACGGCGCGACCGCCGCGCCGGGCTCGACCGGGGCGCCCCCGGCCGGCGCGCCCGGGCTGTTCATGAACTTCGGGTCGAACGCGCTCAACCTGTTCAAGTACCACGTGGACTGGAGCGACCTCAGCACGAGCACCTGGACCGGTCCGCTCTCCGTGGGCGTGCCGAGCTTCGCGCAGGCGTGCGGTGGCGGATCCTGTATCCCGCAGGCCGGGACGAGCAACGTGCTCGCGTCGCTCGCCGACCGGCTCATGTACCGGCTCGCCTATCGCAACTTCGGGGACCACGAGTCGCTGGTCGTCACCCACTCCACCGCGGGCGGCGGGACGGCGGCCGTCCGCTGGTACGAGCTGCGCGACCCGAACGGCGCGCTCACGCTCGCGCAAGCGAGCAGCTACGGTCCCAACGACGGCCGCTACCGGTGGATGGGCAGCGTCGCGATGGATAAGCAGGGGAACATCGCCGCCGGGTACAGCGAGTCGAGCGGCGGCATGTATCCGAGCATCCGGATCACGGGCCGGGTGGCCGGCACCGACCCGGTCAACACGTTGCGTCAGGAGGTCGGCGTCATCGATGGGACCGGCGCGCAGATCCAATACGACCGCTGGGGCGACTACAGCGCGATGACGGTCGACCCGGTCGACGACTGCACGTTCTGGTACACGAACGAGTACCTGGAGACGACGGGCGTCTTCAACTGGAGCACGCGGATCCAATCATTCAAGCTCGGGACCTGCGACTGACCCGACCGGAGGCCCGGCGCCTCGCCGAACCTGCTCGCGGCGGATCCAGGCCGCTTCCGCCGCGAGCCCGAGCGCGCTGCGCTGGGCCGGCGGCAGGTACTTCGCGCCCTCCCGCAGCGTGAGGCGCGACACACGATCCGCGTGCTCGTGGAGGAACGCGTAGCTCAGCTCGGGCCGCCTCTTGCTCACCTCGCGAAGCACCCAGCCGATCGCCTTGCGGATGAAGAACTCCCGCTCGTCGAGCATCGCTTCGGCGAGACGCGCGAAGAGCGGGAAGTCGCCGCCGCCGGCCTTCAGCTGATCGTGTTGCGCGAGGAGCGCGGTGCGGCGCACCCAGAAGCTCCGATCGGCCGCCCAGCCGGGCAGGCGACGCGGGCTTCGCGCGTCTCGCCCGACGACGTCGCCGATCACGGCGACGGCGAGCCAGTCGACGTGGGCCCACGTGTCCGAGCGGCGGACGAGGCCGACGAGCCAGGGGAGATCGCGATCGTCGAGCGTCTTGCTCAGGCGGTCGAGGAGAGCGATCGCTCCCGACCGGAGCTCGTGCTCATCGGTGTCGTAGCACGCCTCAGCGATCGCCCGCAGCGCCTTCCGATCGAGCTCAGGGTGCTCGCGCGCGAAGTCCTTCGCCGCGCGACGGATCTCGGGGACGCTCGTCCCGTAGAACCGAAGCGAGCTCTTGAGGTAGGCCTTCTCGCTCGCGGCGCGAGCCGGCGTGCCCGCGGCGCGAAAGCGCCGGCGAAAGAAGGCGAGGGCCGTCAGGTCGTCCGGGGCGCCACGACCGCGCTCATCAGCCCACCGACGAGGCCGCCCAGCATCACGAGACCGACCCAGAACGTGACGCTCCACCACGTCCCGAGCACCGTGCTCACCGTCAGCGCATACACCGCGAACGTGATCGCGGGCAGCAGGAACGCGAAGACGCGAAGCTCGCGCGGCC
>DASWCU010000045.1:0-16554 GCA_036389935.1 Candidatus Limnocylindria bacterium | reverse complement strand
CCTCCCAGTCGCGGATGAACCCGTCCCGGGCGGTCCGCATCTGCCGACGCTCGAGGTCCGTCGGATCGACCCAGAGCCCGAGCTCGAGGCTCGTTCGCCCGATGAGCTCGTCGCGCGAGTAGCCGGAGAGCGCGCAGAGATCCTCGTTCACGTCGATGATCCGCGAATCGCCGACGCGCGTGATGAATCCCGGGATCGGATGCGACCGGAAGTAGCGTGCGAACCGCTCCTCGGAGGCACGGATCGCGCGCGCGGCCGCGAGGCTCTCGAGGGCGATCGCCGCGTAACGGGAGAACGCCTGCAGGAGCTCGGCGTCGTGTTCCCCGAAGCGGTCCGGGCGCGGATCCTCGAGGTACAGCACTCCCAGGCAGCGTCCATGTCCTTCGATCGGCGCGGCCAGCGCCGAGCTGGCGGCCGGGACCACGACGCCATTTGGATCGTCATCCCCGCCGAACGCGCCCGCGACGTAGTCGGGATCGAGGCGCGTGTCCCCGACGAGCTGGCACGCGCGGGAACGGAAGGCCCGGCCCGTGACGCCCTCGCTGACCGAGAAGCGCTGCCCGCGGTGCGTGCGCCCACCGAGGTCGGCCTCGATCTCGAGCTTCGCGCCGTCGTCGGTCACGAGCAGGAGGGCGAAGTACGCGCTGGGCAGCACGCCTTGCGCGGCCTCGAGGATCCGCTCGACGAGGCTCTCGTCGAGGCTGTGCTCGCTGATGAGCCGCGCTGCGTCGGCCAGAGCGTCCGCCTCGCGCCGGCGCCGCGCGACCGCCGTGAGCTCGCGTTCGGTGACGCGCCGCAGGTCGGCGAGGCGTCCCACCAAGCCGCCGACGAGGACGAGCGCGAGATAGCTTGGCACCAAGCCGTCGACGTCGACAGGCTGACCGACGAGCCAGAGCAGGGCTACGGTGACGACGGAAGCGACGAGGGCGCCGCGCATGCCGCCGCGCCGCCCGACCGTCCACGCGATCGCGGCAACGGGCACAAGCAAGAGCGAGACCACGATCGGGGAGATCGATCGGTACTGCGGAACGAACGCCGCGACGAAGAGGAGGAGAGCGAGGGCCGCCACGACGTCGCGGCGCCGGCTTAGACGCATGCTCCTCCCGCGGCCGGCGGTTCCGCGCAGCCGTCCACGAGACTACCCAGCGGGCCGCGCGCGGAACGTCCCCCTTGCGGGGGAAGGACGTACTACAGGTGCGGCCGGACCTCCGGCAGCTCGAGCACCTCATCGAGCGCGTGGATCACGTGATCCGGTCGCGCGTCGCCTGATGCGGCGGCGACGGCCGACGCGTCGGTCAGGCCCGTCGTGATGAGCACCCCGAGGGCGCCGATCCGATGCGCGGCAACGATGTCGTATTCGGGAGCGTCACCCACCACGACGACCGGGCCGGCGCCGTCGGATCGACCCTCGCCGAGGGCATCCGGAGCCGCGGCCGCGCGTCGCAGCACCTCCTCGAAGAGCCACGGCTCGGGCTTGCCGATGCAGACGGCGGTGCGACCGCTCGCGACCTCGAGCGCCGCGACGATCGATCCCGCGCCCGGCAGCAGGCGGCCCTCCACCGGGTAGGCCCGATCGCGGTTGGACGCGACGAACCGCGCGCCCGCGAGCAGGGCTCGCTGGGCTTCGGCCAGCTTCGCGTAGGTCAGGTGGAGATCGAGACCGACGACCACGGTATCGGCCGGCGGCGGAAGTTGGAGCCCGCTCAGGTAGTCGCGCATCGCCGCCGGCGCCACCCCGTCGGCCGCCGCGGCGGCGGGCGGGTGCGCGCCCGGAAGCGCATCCGCGTCCCGCACGCCGATGCCGACGGCGCGGATCTCGTCCCGCAAACCGTTCGCGCCGACGACGAACACGTCGGCCGGCCGCGGCTCGAGGCGGACCAGGTAGTGCGCGGTGGCATATGCGCTCGTGACGACATGGGCTTCGTCGCCACCGAGGCCGAGCGCGGTGAGCCGGGCGACATACTCGGCGCGCGAGGCGGTCGAATTGTTCGTCGCGAAGAAGACGTCCCAGCCCCCGCGGCGGAGCCGGTCGAGCGTCTCGGGCGCGTTCGGCAGGACGACGCTCCCGCGATAGAGGACGCCGTCCATGTCGAAGATCGCGACGGGCACCGGCGCCAACTAGCCTTCGGCCGCGAGCTCGCCGATACGCTCGCGGAGGCCCTCGCGCACGTCGCGGAACGCGGCCATCCGTCCGGCCCCCTCCACCGCGGCGGGATCCGGGAACGACCAGTGCCGGATCTCGCGCGCGCCGGGGAAGTACGGGCAGGCTTCCTTCGCTTCATCGCACGTCGTGACGACGAGATCGAACGGCGCGCCGGCGAGCGACTCGGCGGTCTTCGATCGCTGGCCCGAGATGTCGACCCCGATCTCGGCCATGACCGCCACGGCTTCGGGGCGGACCGCGCCGGCCTCGAGCCCCGCGCTGTACGCCTCGAATCGATCGCCGGCCGTCGATCGAAGGAGCCCTTCGGCCATCTGCGAGCGCGCCGAGTTGCGGACGCAGAGGAACAGCACCCGCTTCGGCTCGGTCAGAGCGCGGCTCGGTAGAGCGCTTCGATGTCCTCTTGGGTCGAGCTTCGCGGGTTGACGAGGATGTTGCCGGATTGCATCGCGTCCCTCGCCATGTCCGGGATGAACGCCTCCTCGACGCCGAGCGGTCCGAGCCGCGCGGGGATGCCGATCGCCTCGTTCAGCCTGAACACGCGCTCCACCGCCGCCTCGGCCTCCTTCTTCACGCCGAGCGCCTCAGCGACCGCGGCGTACCGGTCCGGCGCGGCGCTCCGGTTGAACTCCATCACATGCGGCAGGAGCACGGCGACCGCCGTCCCGTGCGCGACATGGCACCAGCCACCGAGGGGCAGCGCCATCGCGTGGACGTTGCCGAGACGCGTGTTGGTGAACGCGAGGCTCGCCGTCATGACGGCTCGGAGCATCGCCTCGCGCGCGTCGATGTCCTTCCCATCCTTCACCGCGCGTGGCAGCGCCCAGGCCGCGTCGCGGATGGCCTCGAGCGCGAGCAGCTCGCTCATCCGGTACGCGTTCTTGGAGCAGAACGACTCGATCGCGTGCACGAGCGTGTCCATACCGGTGATCGCGGTGAGGAACGGCGGCAAGCCGACGGTCATCTCGGGATCCTCGAGTGCGAAGAGGGCCGTCGCGTTCGGACTGATGATGACCAGCTTCTTGTGCCGCTCGGGATCGGCGATGACGGAGTTGATGGTGATCTCCGCGCCCGTCCCGGCCGTCGTCGGGATGGCCACGACCGGCGCGGCGGGTTTCGGCACCTTGTCGATCCCGACGTAGTCCAGGACGGTGCCACCGTTGGTGAGCAGGACCGCGGCCATCTTGGCCGTGTCGATCGACGAGCCGCCACCGACGGCGACCAGGGCGTCGGCGCCGGAATCGCGTGCGCGCTCGAAGCAGCGCTGGACCTCGGCGACGCCGGGGTCGGGCACCACCTCGTCGTAGATCTCGTAGGCGATCCCGGCGTCGCGCAGCTGCTCCTCGATCGGCGCGACGAGGCCGGCCCGGAGCACCCCGGGATCGGTCACCAGCAGCACCTTGCGCGCGCCGACCTGGCGCAGCGGTTCCGCGACGGTGAGCGCGACCCCGCGTCCGAAGAGGATGCGCGTGGGCACCCGGAACACGTCGATGCGCCCGCTCACGGGCGGCAGTCTAGGTACCCGCGGGGTCAGGGACGCGGTCGGCCGCGGGTCTCGATCGCCGAGCTCGCATCCGGCGGCGCGCCGCGGCGCACCTGACCCTTGCCGCGACCGCGATAGGCGCGCCAGGCTCGCCCGGTCATGGAGTCGCGATGCGAGCGCTCGACGTAGTTGTCGATCCGGGTGAGGATGATCGCGAGGAGCGCCGCGAACAGCAGCCGCCACAGCGCGAAGAAGACGAGGCGGAGGCATCCCCCGAGGCAGCAGCCCACGACCCGACTCTAGCCAGTCACGTGCCAAGCACGGGAAGCGTGTGGAGGGCGCGCGGGACGAGCAGCACGCTCGCGCGCGGCGGACGGCCGATGTGCTCGTACGCGATGTCGAGCGCCTCCTCGACGTCGACGGCGGCGCGCAGCTTCGCCCGTCGTACGACCTCCGGCGACTCGGATGCCGCGACGACGATCTGACAGTGCTGCAGCGTGAGCGCGACCATCACCGCGCGCTGCTCGCCGCCCTCGAAGTGCCGCCGCGCCGCTTCGACGACGGCGGCGGGCGATTCCGCCGATTCGAGCGCGTGCAGGAACCGCTGCTCGCCGGCGCCCTCGCCCGCACCTTCGTCCAGCCTGGCCGGCACGATGATCGAGCCGCCCTCGCGAACGACGGGCGTCGGCGCGAAACGCAGGTACGTCGCCGCCCGCGAGGCCTGGTAGAGATTCACATCCTTCGGAGCGCCGACGCCCGCGATCGCGATGTCGTACTGCCGCTCGATCGGCCGCGTGTAGATCGCGGCCGCGCGCGCGACGAGCTCGGCGAGGACCGCGTCCGGCTCGCCGGCGGCGACCGCGACGACGCGCTCGCGGTCATCGGTCACGACGTTCAGGCAGAAGCGGAGCCCCGCTCGGCGCGCGAGCTCGCGGATCGTCTCGTGGAAGGGATTGCCGTCGATGCGGCCAAGACGCACGCCGGGATCCTCGAGGAAACGCATCCCGTGCGTCGCGGTGATCACCGGCTCCCCGCAGCAGCCGATCGCGATGGTCTTCCGGCCACCGGAGTAGCCGGCGTACTGGTGCGGCTCGACGATGCCCGTCGCGAGGACGAGGTCCGCCTCTTTCACCACTTTCTGGGTGAAGCCGGGGACGTCGTAAGGGGGGATCGAGCCGAGGGGCGCCCATTGCTCGGGATCGCGTCCCTCAGAGTCGATGACGCGCACCCGCTCGACGACCGCCTGGCCGAGCTTCTGGCTCTTCTCGATGTCCGTCGTCGGCCGGTGCAGCCCGACCGCGACGATCACGGTGATGTCGGCGTCCGCGATGCCGCCGGCGTTCAGCTCGTCGAGCAGTGGCGGCACGAGGGCATCGTCCGGACAGCCTCGCGTCAGGTCGGTGACCGCGATGACGGCGCGCGCGGCCCGCGCGCCGGCGGCGCGCTTCGCGTCCTTGGCCAGGTCGCGGAGGCGCGGCGAGCCGAGCGGGTGGTCGAGGCTCGACGCGATGGCCGCCGCGAGGTCGGCGACCGGCTCCGCGGGCGCGCTGGCCACGATGTCCACGTCGAACCACGGCTGGACCATGAACTCGAGCTCGTCGTGGCCATAGGGCACCCGCAGCATCCGGCCGCCGTCAGGCGCGCGTTGCACGCGCCGACTCTAGCGAAGCGTCAGGTCAGGTTGAGCAGACGCAGGATGATGAGGATGACGACAATGACGAGCAGCGTGTGGATCCAGCCGCCGCCCCACGCCCCGGTGGTCGTCGCCCCGCCGCCCGTCGCGTACACGCGGCCGCGGCCGAAGTAGCCGAAGAGCCACATCAGCAGCAGGATGACGACGATCAGCTCGAAGATGCCCATACGTACCTCCCGCGGGACCCAACGACGATGAGCGCCCGCTTCGCCGATTGGGTAAGCACGGCGGATGCCGTGCGGGCGACGACGAAGAAGCTCGAGAAGCTGGCCGTCCTGGGGGCGTATTTCCGCGGCCTCGAGGACGCCGACCTGGCGATCGCTGCCCGCCTGTTCGCGGGCACGCCCTTCCCGCGATCAGACGAGCGCGTGCTCTCGGTCGGATGGAGCGCGCTCGTCGACGCCGTCCTCGATCGCTCGGGCGCGAGCGGCGATGACATCGGGCGCTCGTACCAGACGCACGCCGATCTCGGCGACGTCGGCGCCGAGCTCATCGAACGGAGCGGGGTGCCGACCCGGCCACCCGAGCTGACCCTCGGCGACGTCGCCGAGGCCTTCGACCGGATCGCCGCGGCGCGCGGCGTGGCGCCGAAGCGCGAGCTGCTCACGAACGTCCTCGGCCGGGCGGACGCATCGGAGGCGCGCTATCTCGTGAAGGTCATGACCGGCGAGCCGCGCATCGGGCTGCGCGAGGGCCTGCTCGAGGATGCGATCGCCCGGGCGTTCGGGCGGGACCGCGAGGCCGTCGGGCGAGCGCACATGCTCGGCGGGGACATCGGCCGCGCGGCGGTGCAGGCGAAGCGCGGGACGCTCGAGGAGGCTCGCTTCGTCCACTTCGCGCCGATCGGGATGATGCTCGCGACACCGGTCCTCGAGCTCACGGAGGTCGAGAAGCGCTTTCCCCCGCCGTACGTGGTCGAGGACAAGTACGACGGCGTTCGCGCCCAGGTGCACAAGGACGGCGATCGGATCGAGCTCTACTCGCGGACGTTCGATCGGGTCACCGATCGCTTCCCCGAGCTCGTCGAGCCGCTGCGCGCGATCCCGGGCACCTTCGTGCTCGACGCGGAGGTGCTGGCCTTCGACGCCGCCGGGCGGGCGATCCCCTTCGTGCGGTTCCAGCACCGGCTCGGCCGAAAGGTGGTGAGCGACGAGCTACGCGCCGAGCTCCCCGCGACGCTCGTGGTGTTCGACGTGCTCGAGCGCAACGGGGCGCCCCTGCTCGATCGGCCGCTCGCGGAGCGGCAGGTCGTCCTGAGCGAGCTCCCGCTCGCGGAGCCGCTCGTCTTCGCCCGCTCGGCCGAGATCGCGGCCGGCGGCCCCGAGCTCATCCGGACGCTCGACGAGGAGTTCGCGCGCTCGCGCGAACGGGGGAACGAGGGGCTCATGGTCAAGGATCCGCGCTCGCCGTACCGCCCGGGCCGGCGCGGCATGGAGTGGCTGAAGGTGAAGCGCGCGCTGCGGACGCTCGACGTCGTCGTGACGGCGGTCGAGTGGGGCCACGGGAAGCGACGCGGCGTGCTCTCCGACTACACCTTCGCGGTGCGTGACGGCGAGCGGCTCAGGAACGTCGGGAAGGCGTACTCCGGACTGACCGACAGGGAGATCGCCGAGCTCACCGAGTACTTCAAGGCGAACACCGTGCGAGACCTCGGGCGCACCCGCATCGTCGTTCCGGACACGGTGATCGAGGTCGCGTTCGACGCCATCCATCGAAGCGATCGGCACGACTCCGGCTACGCGTTGCGATTCCCGCGCATCGTGCGCCTGCGACCCGACAAGCCGGTGAGCGAGATCGACACGCTCGCGACCGTGCGCAGCATCGCGGAGCCCGATACTGGGACCGACAATGAGCGTTGAGCGCGGCCGATCGAAGCGCGAGCGCGACGCGATCTCGAACGTGGCGTTCGAGGACGCCTTCGTGGCGCTCACGGACGGCATCCTGATCACCGATGAGGACGGCGCCATCCGCTCGGCGAATCCGGCGGCCTTCCGGCTGCTCGGCGAGGACACCCTCATGGGCCGCCGGTTCGACGACCTTCTGCTCGTGAGCGGCGCGGCGACGGTCCAGAACGCCGACGGCCACGCCATCCGGCGCGCCTGGTTCCCGCGCGAGGAGCGGATGGGCGTCCTCGAGATCGTCTCGACCCCGATGAGCGACGCGGCGCCGCCGACGACGATCCACACGGTCCGCGACGTGACCGCGAGCGCGGAGCTGCTCCGGCTCAAGGAGGAGTTCCTGCTCGACGTCGCGCACGAGCTGCGGACGCCGATCGCCGCGCTCAGCGCCTCGCTCGACCTCGTCGCGCAGGACGCGATGTCGATGCCCCGCAAGCAGCTTCGCGGCATGGTGGCGACGCTGCGCCGCAGCGCCCTGCGGCTCGAGCACCTCGTCGAGAACCTGCTCGATGCCGGCAGCATCGAAGCGGGGACGTTCGAGGTGCGCGCGGTGCCATCGAGCGTGAAGTCGATGCTCGACGACAGCCTGCTCTTCGTGCGCTCGATCCTCGACCAGAAGGGCCAGCGGCTGGTGACGCGGTTCGCGCCCGGCACCGACCACGTCGTCGCGGACCCCCGCCGGACGGCCCAGGTGTTCTCGAACCTCCTCTCGAACGCCGGAAAGTACGGCCCCGAAGGCGTGACGATCTCGCTCCGCACCGAGCTCGACGGCGGGTTCGTCCGCATCACCATCCACAACGACGGCTCGGTCATTCCGGATGCGGAGCGCGCACGGCTGTTCCAGCGCTTCTTCCGCTCGCGCGAGGTGCGCGGCCAGGCCGGCGGGCTCGGTCTCGGGCTCACGATCTGTCGCGCGATCGTGCGTGCGCAGGGCGGCGAGATCGGGATCGACAGCGCGCCCGAACGCGGCACGTCGGTACACTTCACGCTCCCGAAGGCGCGCGAACTGACTGAGGAGGCAGGATCGGGATGAAGCTGCTGGTCGTTGACGACGACCGCGACCTCGTCGAGCTCCTCGACTACGCGCTCCGACGCGAGGGCTACGAGGTCGTCCGGGCCTACGACGGAGAGGCCGCGCTCGAGACGTTGAATCGCGAGCGGCCTGACCTCGTGGTGCTCGACATCAATCTCCCGAAGCTCGCGGGGTTCGTCGTCCTCGAGCGGATCCGCCACGCGGACGAACACGTCGCGGTACTGCTCCTGTCCGCGCGTCAGGACGAGTCCGACGTGCTGCGCGGCCTCCAGCTCGGCGCCGACGACTACATCACGAAGCCCTTCCGGCCGAAGGAGCTCGTCGCGCGGGTGAAGGCGATCCTCCGGCGATCGGTCCACACCCGTGGGCGTCCTGCGCCGTCGGTGTACAAGACCGGCGACATCGTCCTCGACGAGGCCACGCACGAGGTCCGCACCGCGGAGGTCCCGGTGCACCTCTCGCCGACGGAGTTCAAGCTCCTTCGCCACTTCATGGCGAATCCCGGCCGCGTGCTGACCCAGGAGGAGATCCTCGAAGGGGTCTGGGGCTACGACGCCGACGTCGGCGGCGACCTCGTGAAGTTGAACGTCAGCCGGCTGCGACGCAAGCTCGGTGGCGACGGTCGTCCGCGCGACGTGATCCAGACGGTCCCCGGCGTCGGCTACCTGTTCCGCGGCGCCGAGGGTGGCGTCACCCGCGAGGAAGCCAGACCGAGAACTAGCTGAGCTCCGCGAGCCGGCGACGGGTGGCCTCGAGATCGGCGGCGTTGCTGTAGACGGGGTACACGGCGAAGCCCGAGGCCTTCGAGATCGCATCCACGGCCGCGCTGTTCGGGTACGGCAGCGCGATCGTGAGGACATTGCCGTCCCTGCCGACGACGAGCGCGTTCCACTCCGAGGCGAGGTCCGCCGGGATGAGTGCCTGCAGCGCGGCGGTCGCGAGCCGTGCGGGCTCGGCGAGGAACGGCGCGGCCGGGATCGTGGCGGCCGCCCGGAGCGATGCGCGCGGCCGGTCGGCGAACGCGTGCTCCCACACCCGCAGGCCGCCGCCGCCGTCCTTCGCGCGATACATCGCCGCGTCGGCGGACTCGACGAGCGTCGCGCCGTCGGCCGCCGGACGCGGGAACGTGGCGATGCCGATGGACAGCGAGATCGGCTCGCCCGCGGCTTCGAGCTCCGCCGGCAGTGCCTGCTCGGTCGTGCGCTCCAGGATGCGGCGGCCGACCCGTGAGGCCGTCTCCGTGTCGGACTCGGGAAGGATCACCGCGAACTCGTCGCCGCCGTAGCGCGTCGGGACGTCGTAGAGCCGCACCGCCTGCTTGATGCCACTCGCGACGGCGCGCAGGACCTGGTCGCCGGCGCGGTGCCCGAACCGGTCGTTGATCGACTTCATGTGGTCGACATCGATCATCAGGAGCGCGAGCAGATGCTCGGTGCGCATCGCCCGATTCAGCTCGGCATCGAGGCGCCGGTCGAAGTGGCGGCGGTTGAAGAGCCACGTGAGCGGATCGGTCTCGGCGAGGCGCTGCAGCGCGGCGTCCTGCTCCTGCTGGACGAGGCACGCACCGATATGGGTCGCGAGCAGCTCGAGGGTCTCGAGATCGTCCTCCTCGAACGAGGCCCGGTCGACGGGATCGGCGACGTTCAGGACGCCGCGAGACTCCTCGTCGACGACGATCGGGACCGAGAGGAACGAGTCCGTCCGGTAGCGGCCGCTCCGCTCATCGCCCTCGTCCGGTCGGGGCTGCTCGCCGGCCCGGACAAGGAGCGCGCGCTTCGATGCCGCGACGGCACCGGCGATCCCCTCGCCCTCGCGGACCCGGACGCGCGATCGCACATCCTCGCCAAGACCGACGGCGTGCGCGATCACGAACTCGTTCGAGGGGTCGTCCCTCAGCAGCAGCGACGCCCGCTCACCGCGAACGAGCTCGGTGGCGACCCGGAAGATCGAGTCGACGAGGTCGTGTGCGGATTCGGACGTGCTCGGACCGACCGCGTCCACGACCATCACATCTCCCCCGAACGCTCCCGCTGCCGATTCGAGTCTCGGCTCCGCATTCGGCCGTGACGATGGCCGTTCGGTATCGGTTGATGATGATGCGCGGATGCCATCCCGTGGCTACTTACTTTTACGAATACGCGTTGCAGCGTGGATGCGTACTCGCTACGTCTTGCCGACGAGCACTGGATTGCCGGTGACCTTCTGTACGCCTCCGGATGGTTCGAGCGTCACGGCGACGGCGTCGCCGGCACCAAGCGGTGCGGTGAGCACGAGGGTCGTGATCCCATGTTCGTCGGTGATGCCCGCGGCGAGCGGCTGTTCGCCGTGCAGCACCCACGCCTCCCATGTCTTGCCGGATGGCGGCGCGGGCAGCTCGAGGATGAGATACGGCGTGGCGCCGTTCACCGGAAGCACGAGCGAGCCGCGAACGTTCCCGAGCTCACCGGTCGGCGCCATCGGCACGACGCGAGCACCGGCGACCCCCGCGACAGCGGTGGCGTAGCGGTCGGCGTCGCGCCGCGCGCCGCCGTAGCCGACGAGCGCGACGACCAGCGCGATCGCAAGGCCGATCGGGATCGCCGCGGGCACGGGCCGCCGGACCGCATCGACGATCCGCTCACGCCAGCTCGGCCGGGGTGCGCTCACACCGCCGTCGCGCGTCGCCCGATCGACGATCGCCGCGCGCAGCCGCGCCGGTGGTTCACGCTCGGCGGTCTCGGCGAGCGTCCACGCGGTCTCCGAGAACGCGCGCACGTCCGCGCGGCACGTATCGCAGCCCTCGAGATGCGCCGCGACGGCCGGGCGCTCCTCCTCATCGAGCGCGCCGAGGGCGTACGCCGCCAGCTCGTCGTATGGGTGGGCGGTCATCATCGGTCGGCCTCGATCGCGAGGCGGTCGCGGAGCTTCGCCATGCCGAGCCGGACACGGCTCTTGACCGTCCCCAGCGGCGTACTGGTCCGCTCCGCGATCTCGCTCTGCGACAGCCCGCCCCAGAACGCGAGGCTCAGCACGTCGCGCTGCTCCACGGGGAGCGCGGCGACCGCGGCGCGGACCCGCTCGGCCCGCAGGCTCGCGATGACCCGGTCGTCGATCCGCGTCTCCTCGACGAGCTCGAGCGCGACGTCGATCACCGTCTCACGTTCGATCCGGCGGCCTTTCGTGCGCCGCCAGTCGATGGCGGCGTTGCGGGCGATCGCCAGCAGCCACGTGCGCACCGAACCGCGATCGGCCCGGTACGACGACGCCTGGCGCCAGACCGCGTGGAACGCATCCTGGGCCACCTCTTCCGCCGCCTCGGGGCTGCCGAGCATGCGATACAGCACGCCGAACAGGACCCGGCCGTACCGGTCGTACAGCTGGCCGAGCGCGTCGGCGTCACGTTGCGCGATGCGCGCGAGCAGACGTCCGTCTTCCGCGGCCTTCGCGCTGGATACGACCTCAACAGTGGACATGGATGACTCCGGCCCGACCCCCCGAACGGACGAACTGTACGTGCTCGCGCCGCCGCTCGGCGGCGCCGCGCGGCCGATCCGACCGCGAATAGGCCATCATCGTGGTCCGCACGGCCGTTTCGCGAAGCGACCGCGCGATCAGAGGAGGAACGCATGCACGCATCGACCCGTGTCGCGGCATTGCTCGGCTGCGCGGTCATCGCGACGGCCGCGTGCGGCTCATCGGCACCGGCCGCGGCGCCGGGCGGGACCGCCGTCGAGGCTCAGGGCTTCGCGTTCAAGCCGACCACGCTCGATGTCACGAAAGGCGCGACGGTGACCTGGACCAACAGGGACAGCGCGCGGCACATCGTGGCGAGCGGCAAGCCAGGCACGAAGGACGGCAAGTTCGAGGGACCGATCGACGCGAACGCCACGTTCAGCTTCACCTTCTCCGAGGTCGGCACCTTCGCGTACTTCTGCTCGATCCACACCAGCATGACCGGCACCGTTACCGTGAAGTAGGCGTCGACCATTGGCTCCCTGACGCCTATGCCCTTTTCTCGCGCTCTTCGCGGAGGGCGCTGAGTCGCTCGACCTCGACCCGATCCGCTTCCCGGCCGGTCGCGCGCTTCATTCGGATGAGCTCATCGAGCGAAACGACCGTGACGGAGACGCCTTTGATGTCGTAGTGCACAGCCGTCGGCTCGAGCTGCGCATACGTGAAGCGCCCGCTCGGCGTCTCAGCGATGCAATCCAGGTCACCGTATCGTGTGCTCAGGAGGAAGTTCGCGCCGTTCAGGATCGCCTGGCCATCGAGCGCTGACCGGACGCCCGGAGGCAGGTCGCGCCGAACGGCTCTTGCCTCGGCCAGCGCAGCGGCCAGCCGATCGACGTTCTCGCGACTGCGCTCGTACAGGATGTCGAGGTCGCTTGTCAGTGTCGTCGAGCCATGCAATGCGCCCGCGATGCCTCCGATCACGAGGAAATCGACGTCGTGCCGCCGGAGCGTGCGCAGGAGCGCGACCGGATCAAGGGTCGGTCGCGCGGCCGGGCGCGGCGTCTAGCTGATCCGCCGGGCGGACCGCAGCGCGCGAAGCGCTCGTGCACCTTCGGCCGCTCGGAGCAGACGTTGCGTGGGAGACAGCCGGAGCGTCGTGCGGAACTGGGTCCGATCCACGCCTCCGCCGGCCCGTGGCAGGAGGTCGATCTCCTGCCCGCAGGCCCGCATGAGACGATCGAGCGTTCGGTATCGCGGATCCCGACGCCCCGCCTCGATCGCCGCGATGGTCGGCTGCGGGACGCCTGACCGCTCCGCGAGCGCGCGCTGGGTCAGGCCGGCCCTCGCGCGGGCCGCGCGAAGGATCCGGGCCGCATCCACGATAGCGAATATGATATCACGATAGGTCGGCTCAACGGTCCGGACCACGTCGTCTCACTGCCACTCGCGCGCGGCGATCGTGACGAACAGCGCGAGCTCGTCGAGGCGGCGCGCAAGGACAGAGACCACGCCGTCGACGTGCTGCAGCGTCCCCTCGACCACGATCGCCGAGCCGGTATCGATGACCGCCTTGTAGCGAGCGTACGTCGCCGGCCGGACGATGATGTTCGCCAGGCCGTGCTCATCTTCGAGCGACAGGAAGACGTGCCCCTTCGCGGTCTCGGGATGCTGCTTCACGACGATCGCTCCGGCGATGTGCACCCGCTCTCCGTGCCGGCCACGTTGGATGTCATCGGAGGTCTTCACCCCCCGCGCGGCGAGGCGCTCGCGGTAGAAGCGCATGACCTGCGGGCCGGTCGGGATCCCGGTGATGCGGTAATCGAGCGCGGTCCGCTCCTGCTCGCTGAGCGCCGGCAGCACCGGTGCGGCGGTCGTCGGGAAGGCGAGCACCGGTCGGCTGAACGCCGGCGAGGCGCGATGGGCGTCGCGCGCGCGCCAGAGCAGCGCGCGTCGGGGCTCGCCGAGCGGATCGAACGCACCGACGAGCGCGAGATTGCGAAGCGCCTCTTCCTTCAGCCCGACGCGCTTCGCGAAGTCGTCGAACGATCGGTACGCCCCGCCACGCTCGCGCTCCGCGACGATCGCCTTCGCCTCCTCTGCGCCGAGCCCGCGGACGCTCTCGAGGCCGAGGCGCACGTCGTGCGTGCGACACGCCCGATGCGCGGCGATCGTGCGCGAACGATCCACGACCTCATCTGGATCCATAAAGGAAGAGGAGGACCGGCCCAAGCTCGAGTCCGGCGAACTCGAACTCTTGTCGGACGGGCGGTCATAAGGGCCGGGGGCGTCTCGCGAGCGAAGGGTCGGTCCGGAGGCCCGCGCGGTCGTCTCGGACGCACGCAGCCGACCGAGCGAGAGAGACGCCCCCGGCCCAACTGGAACCGACCCCGGCCCAACTGGAACCGACCCTGGCCCAACTGCGGCCGACCCCTCGACGACGGCTTTGGCCGCCGACCGGTTGACGTCGACCGGGAGCATGCGGATGCCGTGGCGCTTCGCGTCGCCGGCGATGACCGCGGGCGAGTAGAAGCCCATCGGCTGGTTGTTGAGCAGACCGACGTAGAACTCGGCCGGGTAGTACAGCTTGAGGTGCGCGGTGTGATAGGCGGTGAGCGCGAACGCGGCCGCGTGGCTCTTGCAGAACCCGAACTCCGCGAACGCGGCGATCTGGCTGAAGATGAGGTTGGCGGTCGCATCGTCGACCCCGCTCGCGAGCGCGCCACGGACGAACGGCGCGCGCAGCCGCTCCATGTCCTCGCTCGAACGCGCGCGGCTCATCGCCCGGCGCAGCCTGTCGGCCTCGGTCGCGGTGAAGCCCGCGATGGCCATCGCGACGCGCAGGATCTGCTCCTGGAAGAGGATCACGCCGAGGGTCTCCTTGAGGATCGGCTCGAGGAGCGGGTGGGCGTAGGTCACCGGCTCGCGGCCCTGCCGCCGGCGGATGAACGGGTTCACCATGTTCCCCTGCAGCGGGCCCGGCCGGATGATCGCGACCTCGACGACGATGTCCGCGAAGCAGCGCGGCCGCACGCGCGGGAGCGCCTGGGCCTGTGCGCGGCTCTCGACCTGGAAGACGCCGATGGTGTCGACCTCGCAGATGAGGTCGTACACCGCGGGATCCTCGAGCGACAGGGTGCCGAGATCCAGACGCACGCCGTGCAGCTCATCGATCATCGCGATCGCGTCCTTCACGAGCGACAGCGTGCGCAGTCCCAGAAGATCCATCTTGATCAGCCCGAGATCCTCGACATCGCGCTTGTCGAACTGCACGACGTTCCGATCGGGCATCGTCGCGCGCTCGATCGGCACGGTGTCCACGAGCGGGAGCGCCGTGATGAGCATCCCGCCGTTGTGGATCGAAAGGTGCCGCGGGAGGTCTGCGATCGCCTCGACGATCTCGCGGAACAGCGGCCAGCGCTCGCGCTCGAGATCGCTCAGCTCAGCCGTGAAGGCCGTCGCGCGGCTCTCGCTCGGGACCTCACCCACGTCCGCCGCATCTCGGCCGTCGAGGCTCCCTCGCGAGAGTCCACGCGCCGGCTCTCCGGACGGCCCACGGGAGTCGAACCGCGGCCGATCGATCGACCTCGCCATCCGGTCGATGACCTCATCGCGGAAGCCGAGCGCCTTCGCGACCTCGCGCGACGACGAGCGCGCCCGATAGGTGACGAGGTTGCAGACCATCGCCGCGTAGCGCTCGCCGTACTTGCGATAGACGTACTGGATCACTTCCTCACGGTCGTTCGTCGCGATGTCGAGATCGATGTCCGGCATGGTGTGCGAGTCCTCGGTGAGGAAGCGCTCGAACAGCAGGTCGTGCGCGATCGGGTCGACCTTCGTGATGTCGAGCACGTATGCGACGATCGAGTCCGCCGCGGAGCCGCGGCCCTGGGCCGGGATGCGCCGCTCGTTGCAGAACCGGACGATGTCCCAATTGATGAGGAAGAACTCCGCGAGCCCGCAGCGATCGATGACCTCGAGCTCGTGGGCCAGCTGGCGCGAAACGGCGGGCGTGATGCGCCCGTATTTCGTGCGTGCACCGTCCTGGCAGAGCGCGTAGAGGAACGAGAACGCGGTGTGGCCCTCGGGCACCGGGAAGCCGGGGAGGCGCTGGTAGCCGAAGCCGAGGTCGAGCACGCAGCGATCGGCGATCCCCCGTGCGTTCGCGAACGCCTCGGCGTGATGCCCGAGCCGCTTGCGGAGCAGCCGCTCGCCCTTCAGCCAGCGCTCGCCGTTCGCCGCGATGTCCTTGCCGATGTCGTCCACCGTGCGTCCGAGGTCGATGCAACGCAGCACGTCGTGCAGCCGGCGACCGTCCGGACGGGCGTAATGGACGTCGTTCGTGACGACGGTCGGGATGCCGAGCTCCCCCGCGAGCTCGGCGCGCGCGTCGCAGCGCGCGAGGTCCTCCGGTCCCCAGCGATCGACGAGCTCCGCGTACAGGCGGTCGTCGAACGCCTCGCGCAGCCGGGCGAGGATCTCCGCGTCGTCGCTCTCGGAGAGCGCGATCAGCCCTTCGGCGTGCTCGGCGACGAGCCCGAACGTGGCTTGGGGCTTCGTCTTCTCGCCGGCCAGCTGTGCCGCGGACACGATGCGGCAGAGGCTCGTCCAGCCGCTCGCGTCGAGCGCCAGGAGCACGAGCGGATCGCCGTCGATGAGCCGGAGCTCGCAGCCGAAGATCGGCTTGAGCCCGCGCTCCCGGGCGGCGTTCCAGAGGCGCACCGCGCCGTAGAGACCGTTCGTGTCGGTGAGCGCGAGCGCGTCCTGCCCCTCGGCGATCGCCGCGTCGACGAGGTCCTCGACGGTCGACGCGCCGTCGAGGAACGAGAAGCAGCTATGGACGCGGAGGTGGACGAA
>DASWCU010000044.1:0-4977 GCA_036389935.1 Candidatus Limnocylindria bacterium | reverse complement strand
CTCGAGCCGATCGATCCCGTACGGGTCGTGACGAACCGGTCGAGCGGGAAGATGGGCTACGCGATCGCCGCGGCCGCCCGCGCCGCCGGCGCCGACGTCACGCTCGTGAGCGGACCCACCGCCCTGTACCCGCCGCCTGGCGTGACGCTGGTCGCCATCGAGACGGCCGCCGAGCTGCGCGAGGCCGTGCTCGCCGCGCTGCCCGGCGCGACCGCGGTCGTGATGGCCGCCGCGGTAGCGGATTACCGGCCGGCCAAGCCGCTCGAGCGGAAGCTGAAGAAGCACGAGCAGGGTGATGCGCTCTCGCTCGGGCTGACCCGCACGGCGGATGTGCTCGAAGCCGTCGTCGCCGCGCGGGACCCCGGCACGCTCGTCGTCGGCTTCAAGGCGGAGACCGGCGATCCGGTCGCCGAGGCGGCGCGCATGCTGCGTGACAAGCGGCTCGACCTCGTCGTGGCGAACGACGTCACCGGAGAGGGCGCGCGCTTCGGCTCCGATACGAACCGCGTCACCTTCGTGAGCGCGGACGGGGCGGAGCCATTGCCGCTGCTCACGAAGACCGAGGTCGCGCGCCGGCTGGTGGCGAAGATCGCCGAGCGGTTGTCCCGCTAGCGCGGCGACATGCCCGTCCGCTGGTGCACGTTCGACTGCTACGGCACGCTCATCGATTGGGAGACCGGCATCACCGACGCGCTACTGCCGCTGCTGCCGCCTGACGTCGACCGCGCCGCCCTCGCCCGCGAATACATCGTCACCGAAGCGTCGGTGGAGGCCGGCGACTACCACCGCTATCGGGAGGTCCTCGATCGCGCCGGCCGCGCACTCCTCCGCGCGCACGGCGTCGACGCGGCATCGCCGCTCGCCGGCTCACTCGCGTCGTGGCCCGCGTTCCCCGAGGTGCCGCACGCCCTGCGGGCGCTGCGGGCCGGCGGCCGCCTGATCGCGATCCTGTCGAACGTCGACCGCGATCTCATCGCGACGTCGATCCCGAAGCTCGGCGTGACGCCGGATCTCGTCGTCACGGCTGAGGACTGCGGCAGCTACAAGCCCGACGCCGGCCACTGGCGCCGGTTCGCGGAGCTCAGCGGGGCTTCGCCGACCGAGACGATCCACGTCGGCGCGAGCCAGTATCACGACATGCGGCCGGCCGCGGCGCTCGGCTACCGGACGGTGTTCATCGACCGGCACGGCGAGCGGCTCGAGACCGCGCCGACCCGGGTGCTGCGCGACCTCCGCGCCCTCCCGGAGACGATCGCCGCGCTCGAGTGAAGCTCCCGCTGCTCCTCGAGCCCCTCCGGCATCGCGACTTCCGCCTCCTCTGGACCGGACAGACCGTGTCGGTGTTCGGCGACTTCATGCACGGCGTCGCGCTGCCGTTCCAGCTCCTCGCGCTCGGCGCGACGCCCGTGCAGCTCGGCCTCGGGGTCTCGATCTCCATCGCCGTCCAGCTCGTGCTCATCCTCTTCGGCGGCGCGATCGTCGACCGCCTGCCCCGCCGCCGGATCATCCTCGCGAGCGACCTCCTCAGCGGGATCGCCGTCACGCTCGTCGGGACGCTGAGCATCGCGGGTCTCCTGCGCATCGAGTACGTCTATCTCGAGGCCGCGTTCTTCGGCGCGACGGCCGCGTTCTTCATGCCGGCGATGGGCGCGATCATCCCCGAGCTCGTCCCGAGCGACGTGCTCGTGCAGGGGAATACCTTGCGTGGCTTCTCGCGTCAGGCGGCCCGCCTGGGCGGCCCGGTGCTGGGCGGGATCCTCGTCGCGGGTCCGGGGCCGGGCTGGGCGCTCATCGCGGACGGCGTGACGTTCTTCGTGAGCTTCGTCGCCCTGTCCGCGGCCCGGCCGGCCGGCGGGGCGCCGAAGCCGCGTCGCCCGCTGCTGCACGAGATCCGCGAGGGCATCGCGTTCACGTTCTCGGTCGGGTGGCTGTGGATCACGATCGCGCTCTTCGCGCTGGTCAACGCGTCGTTCACCGGCCCGATGAGCGTCGGCCTGCCGCTGCTCGTCCGCGACGTCCTCCGCGCCGACGCCCGGGCCTTCGGCCTGATCACGGCAGCGGGCGGTGTCGGCGAGATCGTGGGCGGGCTCTTCGTCGGCCAGGTCCGGCTGCGGCGGATCGGCATCGCGATGTACCTGTTCGCCGCGGCCGGCGGTCTCGGCGTGATGACGTTCGGGCTGTTCCCGCGGCTGCCGATCGTGCTCCTCGCGTCCGTCGGTATCGGCGTGTCGTTCGTCGGCTTCGGCGTGCTCTGGGAGAGCGCGGTCCAGCGGAACGTCCCACGCGAGCTCCTCGGGCGCGTCGGGAGCGTCGACTGGTTCGGCTCATTGCTGCTCGGGCCGGTGTCACCCCTCGTCGTCGGGGCGATCGTCCAGTCGGTCGGTCCGGCCGCGGTGTTCACGGTCGCCGGCGCGCTCGCGGCGGCGCTCTGCCTCGGCGCGCTCCTCGTGCCCTCGATCCGCGATCTTCGCGGATGAGCGTGGACCGACAAGATCGGAAGCGGTCGTCCGAGCCCTACGCTTGATGCGTGACACTCCGTAACGACATCCGGAACATCGCGATCATCGCCCACGTCGACCACGGCAAGACCACGCTCGTGGACGCGATGCTGCGGCAGAGCCACATCTTCCGGGAGAACCAGCAGGTCGCCGAACGGGTCATGGACAGCAACGCGCTCGAACGCGAGCGCGGCATCACGATCATGGCGAAGAACACGGCCGTCACCTACCGCGGCACGAAGATCAACATCGTGGACACGCCCGGCCACGCCGACTTCGGTGGCGAGGTCGAGCGGATCATGAACATGGTCGACGGCGTGCTGCTCCTGGTGGACGCGGTCGACGGGCCGATGCCCCAGACCCGCTTCGTCCTGCGCCAGGCGCTCCAGCGCGGCCATCGCGCGATCCTGGTGGTGAACAAGGTCGATCGGCCGAACGCCCGGCCGAACCACGTGCTGAACGAGACGTTCGACCTGTTCGTCGATCTCGGCGCGACCGAGGCGCAGGCCGAGTTCGAGACGATCTACACGAACGCTCTGGCCGGCGCGGCGTCGACCGACCACCGCCACGCCGGCACGACGCTCGAGCCGCTGTTCGAAGCGATCGTCGAAGAGATCCCGCCTCCCGATGTCGATCCCGACGCGCCGCTCCAGCTCCTCGTGACGACGACCGCCTACGACGAATACAAGGGCCGCATCGTCATCGGCCGGCTCCAGAGCGGTCGGGCCCGGCGCGGTCAGGCGATCGCGCGCATCGGCCACGACGGCACGACGGTGGTGCCCGGCCGGCTGACCGGCGTCTTCACCTTCAACGGACTCGCCCGCGCGGAGGTCGACGAGGCCGCCGCGGGCGAGATCGTCGCGCTCGGCGGCGTCGGCGACGCGGTGATCGGCGAGACGATCGCCGATGCCGCGGACCCCCGCCCGCTACCGCCGATCCGGGTCGAGGAGCCGACGCTGCGGATGAGCTTCCGGGTGAACGACAGCCCGTTCGCCGGGCGCGAGGGGACGCATGTGACGAGCCGGCGCCTCCGCGAGCGGCTCTACGCCGAGCTCGAGCGCGACGTCGCGCTGCGCGTCGAGGACACCGACAGCCCCGACACGCTCGTCGTGAGCGGGCGGGGCGAGCTCCACCTCGCGATCCTCGTCGAGACGATGCGTCGCGAGGGCTACGAGCTGCAGGTCTCGCGGCCGGAGGTGATCGTCAAGGTCCAGAACGGCGAGACGCTCGAGCCCTATGAGCAGCTGTCGCTCGAGGTCGCGCGGGACGCCCTCGGGGCCGTCGTCGAGCTCGTCGGCGCGCGCAGAGGGCTGCCGATCGAGATGAAGTACCGCGACGACGGCACGGTGCACTGCGTCTACGAGGTCCCGACGCGGGGGCTCCTCGGCTTCCGGCAGCAGTTCCTCGCGAACGCCCGCGGGCGCGGGGTCATGCACACGCTGTTCTCCCGGTACGCGCCGGCGGCCGGCCCGATCGCGACGCGCGACCGCGGCTCGCTCATCGCGTTCGAAGGCGGCACGACGACCATCTTCGGCCTGTTCGCCGCTCAGGATCGGGGCACGCTGTTCATCGGCCCGGGCGTCGAGGTGTACGAGGGGATGGTCGTCGGTCAGCACATCCGCGAGCGCGACCTCGAGGTGAACGTCTGCCGCCGGAAACACCTCACGAACATGCGCTCGTCGAACGCCGACGACGCCCTCCGGCTGGACGGCGTCCGCACGCTGTCGCTCGACGACGCGATCGAGTTCCTCGCGGACGACGAGCTGCTCGAGGTGACGCCAAAGTCGTTCCGGATCCGCAAGCGCCTCCTCGCGAAGCAGGATCGCGATCGCGTGGCCGGCCGGGCGAAGAAGTCGCTCGCGCTCACGTAGGCGGATGGACACTTGCATCTTCTGCCGGATCGTCCGGGGCGAGGTCCCGACCGACCTCCTGTATGAGGACGAGCTGGTGGTCGCGTTCAAGGACATCGCGCCGCGCGCACCGTTCCACGTGCTCGTCGTGCCGAAGCAGCACATCGCCTCGCTCGCCGAGACCGAGGACGAGCCGCTGCTCGGAAGGTGCACGCGCGTTGCGGCGAAGCTCGCGATCGACGCGGGCTTCGGCGAACGTGGCTTCCGGGTGCAGACGAACACCGGGCCCGAGGGCGGACAGGACGTCTTCCACCTCCACAGCCACGTGCTCGCCGGACGTCCGCTGCCGCCGCTGCCGCGCGTGTAGCTCGAACGTGGGCACTACGGTCTAGCGGGCGAAGCGCTCCCGGTACGAGGGGATGGTGAGCATCGGCGGCCGCTCGGCGACGCTCATGTCGCTCACCTCCAGGTGGAAGCCCTCCGCCGACGGCGAGATGAGCTTCATCGTCAGGTTGGCATCGTCGAGGAGCCTGGCCCCGTGACCCTCGCCGACGCGCTGCATCGCGACCTGGAGGATCTCGAATGCCATGGTCGAAAGCGCGAGGAGCGACTGGTTGCGGTGGATCCGT
>DASWCU010000043.1:0-3321 GCA_036389935.1 Candidatus Limnocylindria bacterium | reverse complement strand
CGCGTTGCAGTCGACGTACACGATCGTCGAGCCGGTCGTGCCGAGGGCCGTCGCGACGTCGCGGGCGACCGCGACGGCCTGCGCGGGCGGGACGATCGAGATCACGAGCGGGGCTTCGCGGACGAGGTCGCCAAGCGTCGGCACGTCGCCGATCCCGGCCGCCCGCGCCAGCGTGCGCGTGCGCTCAGAGCGGCCCTCGAGGCAGGTCACGACGTTCACGCCGCCGCGCATCAGCAGCTCGGCCACGGCCTGACCCATGTCACCCGGGCTGAGGAGCCCGACGACCGCCGGCGTCATCGCGCGCCCATTGTGCGCTCGGTGGAGCGCGACCTGCCCTGGTAGCGGGGAGAAGACATGGGAGCGATCAGCGCAGCCCGAGCGCGAACCGCAGCGCCGCGTCGAGCTCGTCGACGCGTGACGGCGAGAGCCGACCGATCCGGCGATCCAGTCGTGACTTGTCGATGGTCGTGAGCTCGTCGCAGTTCACCGCCGAGGAGCGCTCGACTCCGTCCCGGGTATCGAGAATCACCTCGCTGCGGATCCGCCGGATCGTGGTCGTGACCGATGCGACGGTCGTTCGGCTCCGCACGCCGGCGGTGTCATCTCGGGACGCGATGACCACCGGCCGAAGCCTGTCCATCGCCGCCCACCAGATCTCGCCACGCTCCGTCGGACGGGCCATCGATCACGCGTCGCCCCGCTTCTTCAGATCTTCGATGGCCGCGCGCTCGAGCGCCGCGAACTCCTCGTCGGTCTCGGGCATCCGCCGGTACGCCTCGAAGTACGCGTCGACGTCGCGGGCCTCCTCGCGCCTGGCCAGGTATTCGCCGACGGCCTCCTGGATCCACTGGCTCCGCGGCAGCCGCCGACGCTTGCGATCTCGTTCCATGCGCGCGTACAGGCCGTCCGGCAGGCTGATCGCCGCCCGCTTCGTCATACTCAAGGACATACTATCGTAATACCACCACGGGTCTCGAACGCGTGGTCGTTCCGGCTGGCCGACTGGCCGGCTATTCCGAAGCGACGATGAACGGGTAGTGCGGCTGGCCGCCGTCGACGACTTCGACCTCGGCCTTCGGGAACGCGGCCCGCAGCCGATCGGTCACGGCCGTGACCCGCGACTCGACGACGCCGGCGCCGACGTACACCGTGAGCAGGCCGGGATCGCCGAAGCCCTGGGCGGCCTCCGCGAGCGCGGCCACCTCGTCCTCGCCGTGCGCCGCCACGCGCCCCTCGAAGAGCGCCATGTGCTCGCCCTTCCGCACCTGGCGGCCGTCGACCGTCGCGTCGCGGACGGCCTGGGTGAGCTCGATCGTTCGCGCCTGCTCCGGTGCCGCGCGCATCGCCGCGACGATCTCGTCCGGCTCGCGGGACATGTCGAAGGTCACGAGCGCCGCCATCCCCTGGGCGACCGTGCGCGTCGGGATCACCGTGACCTCGCCCTCGAACAGCCGGGCGGCCTGCTCCGCCGCCAGCAGGACGTTCTTGTCGTTCGGCAGGAGGACGATCCGTCGTGCATTCGCGCGACCCATCTCCTCGAGCAGCTCTTCGGTGGAGGGGTTCATCGTCGGTCCGCCGCGAACGACATGGGCGCCGAGCGACGCGGCGATGCGCGCGAGGCCATCACCGGGGACGACGGTCACGACCGCGATGGGGGCGGCTTCTCGTGGCGGGGAGACGACGATCCCGGTCGCCGCTTCGTGCTCGGCCGTCATCGCCTCGAGGTCCTCGACCACGACGTCGCTGATCCGCCCCGCGGTCAGGCCGATGCGGATGATCTCGTGCGGGGCCAGCGTGTGGACGTGGACCTTGCACACGGTCTCGTCACCGACCACGAGCACGCAGTCCGCACCGAACTCGAGCATCTCGCTTCGGATGTCCTCGACCGGCCGCGTCGGATCCTTGATCAGGAACTGGACGTCGTACGCGCCCTCCCAACTCGGGATGTCCGTCGGACCGGGAGCACTGCCGACTCGATGCCCGATGTGGGCGGGCTCGGCGCTCTGACGAGCGAGCGTTGAGCCCGCGGGCCCATTGGATCGCGCCGATGCCGTCGCGCGGGCCCCCGCGGGCGAGTTGCGGAGCGAGTCAGAGCGCCAGGGCCCGCCCTCAGCCGCGACCGACAGCATGCCCTCGTCCGCCGCACGCCCCTCTAGTGAGGCGAGCGCGCCGTCCAGGACATAGAGGAGGCCGCGCGCGCCGGCGTCGACGACTCCGGCGGCGCGATTCGTCGGGTTCTCACGCTCGGTGCGCGCGACGGCGCCGAGACCGGTGCGGACGGCTTCTTGGAGGATATGACGCACACTTCCTTTGGTCTTCTGGACCGCCTCATCGATCTCGGCGAGGGCCGAGAGCATCGTGCCCGGCGCCGGATGCGTGACGGCGGCGAAGGCGAGCTTGCGGGCGAACGAGAAGGCCTCGCGCGGATCGAGCGCGTCTCCGGTGCACGCGTCCTTCACGCCACGCAGCATCTGACTGAGGATCACGCCGCTGTTGCCGCGTGCGCCCATGAGCGAACCGTGGGCCATCGCGGCGAGCCGGGCGGCGAGCGAGGGATCGGCCTTCCGCACATGCTCGGCCGCCGTGCGGAGCGTGTGCAGCATGTTCGTGCCCGTGTCGCCGTCGGGCACCGGATAGACGTTCAGCGCGTTGACTTCGTCGACGTTCGCGGCGAGTCGCGCGGTCGCCGCGTCGAGCGCCGCGAGGAGCGCCGCGCCGTCACAGCGTGTTACGATGGCCGCTACGCTATCAGCCGCGACCAGCGTCGCGGGCCTTTCCAGTGAGGTGGATCCGATGCCCCGTGCCTGCGCGCTCTGCGGCAAGTCAGCGAGCTTCGGTTACAACGTGAGCCACTCGAAGGTGCACACGCACCGGCGCTTCGACGCCAACCTGCACTACGCGCTCATCGACGGCCAGAAGCTCCTTGTCTGCACGCGCTGCCGCCGCACCCAGACCAAGAGCGCTCGCCTCGCGAAGCGCTCGACCAAGGCTTCTTAGGTAAGCGGGTGCGCGCGCGGCGTCACGGGACGCCTTTTCACGGAGATCACCTTATGTGCCGTGCCCCTACGTCCGGCTCGGCCTGACAAATAGGCCCCCTCGCGAATGTCGCGGGCGTGTGCGTGGGGTCGAGAGGATGCTCCCGCGGCCGAACGCGAAGAATGTTCAACACGGCCGCCCGGTCGGCCGCGAGAGAGTTCGTGCCCTGACGGACGTTACCTAGTGACGACGTAGCCACTCGAGGCGGTGCTCCGTGCGAGGAGACGACGACTCGCCGATAAGGGGCGCGAGCGAAAGCCATGAGGCGATTCCCAGGACCACGAG
>DASWCU010000042.1:0-18389 GCA_036389935.1 Candidatus Limnocylindria bacterium | reverse complement strand
TCCGCGATCTTGCCAAGCGCCGCCGTGATGTCATCCCAGCGCCGCTCATCCTCGAGCGCCCGTCGGATCGTCTCGGCGATGAACGCGCTTCGCTTCCGGCGGCCGACGCGCCGGTCCAGCTGCTTCACGATGCGATCTTCGAGATTAATGTGCAGACGTATGCACACACATTAGCACACGACCCTCGGCTCAGGCACGTCTGCCCTCGGAGGTCCGCCCGCCGACGCGCGAGCGCTACCGCGCCTTCATCGGCCGAGCGATCCCGCCCGCGATGGCCAGCATCCGCTGGTCATCAGTCACGAGCGGAACGGCACGCTCCTCCGCGAGCGCGACATACGCCGTGTCACAGGCTCGGTCGAGACGGCCACATGTGGGTCGACCGATGACGGCGCGCCCGGATCAAGCCCGGCGGTAGCGGCCGTCGCCGAGATCGGCCACGGCGCCCGACAGCACGAGCGCCACCAAGCGCGTCCGCAGTGCGCCTCGCTCGAGCCGCAGCCGCCGGGCGAGCGCGTCGAGATCCGCAGGACCGGCTGCCAGCGCGTCCAGCACCGGATCGTCGCGGCTCGCCGCGGTCGCGCGGCCGACGAGGCCGACCGTCTCGGCGACGGCATCCGCCCCGATGCACGCGCGGGCCGCGCCGCTCGCGATGAGCGCGTTCGTGCCTTCCGCCGCGCGCGCACCGAGCGGCCCCGGCACCGCGAAGAGCGGCCGGCCGAGCCGTATCGCGTCGGCCGCGGTGATCAGGGCACCCGAGCCGATCGGCGCCTCGGTGACCACGACCGCGTGCGCCAGCGCCGCGATGATCCCGTTGCGCCGCGCGAACATCCACCCGCGAGCGGGCAGGAGCGGTTCGTAGGGCGAGACGAGCGCGCCACACGAACGGAGCGCCATCGCCAACCGGCGCCGCCGCCCGCGCGCGTTCGCGAGGAACGACGTGATCCCCTCCCCCAGCACCGCGACGCTCGCCCCGCCGGCATCGAGCGCGGCGGTGTGGGCGACGCAGTCGATGCCCTGCGCCAGGCCCGACACGAGGACCGCGCCCGACCGCGCGAGGGCGATCGCGAGGTCGCGCGTCACGCGCTCGCCGTACGGGGTCATGCGCCGCGTCCCGACGATCGCGACGCACCGGTTCCCGAGCCATGCGGCGTCGCCATCGACCCACAGCGGCTCCGGCGCTTGCCGGAGCGCTTCGAGCGCACGCGGGTAGGCCGGGTCAGTGCGGCGGACCGCGTTCACGGCTGCGCCCGGAGGAGCAGTGCGGTCGCCACATCGTCCGCGCGGATCCGCTCGCTCCCCTCGAGGTCGGCGGCCGTGCGCGCGACGCGGAGCAGGCGGTGGTAGCCGCGAGCGGACAGCGTCCGGACCCGCATCGCCTCGGCGACGAGGCGATCCGCGTCGGCGTCGAGCCGGCAATAACGCCGGACCTCCGCGACGGTGAGCTCGGCGTTCGTGCGGCGCCGCCGGGCGCGCATCCGCTCGCGTGCGGCGCAGACTCGCTCGCGCACCGCCGCCGATCGTTCGCGCAGCTCTTCGTCGCGGAGCCGCTCGTACGGCACGCGCGGCACGTGCACCCGCAGGTCGATCCGGTCCATGAGCGGACCCGAGATCCGCCCGCGGTACCGTTCGACCGAGTCCGGGAGGCAGGTGCATTCGACCACTGGGTCGCCGGCGTGGCCGCAGGGACACGGGTTCATCGCGGCGACGAGGACGAACCGCGCCGGGTAGGTCGCCGCGCCGCCGGCGCGGGAGATCGTGACCGCGCCCTCCTCGAGCGGCTCCCGGAGCGTGTCGAGCACCGCCATCTGGAACTCGCCGAGCTCGTCGAGGAACAGCGCACCGGCGTGCGCGAGCGACACCTCGCCGGGCCGCGGCGGGTTTCCCCCACCGACGAGTGACAGCCGTGATGCTGTGTGGTGCGGCGCGCGGAACGGACGGGCGGCGAGCAGCGGGCGCTCGGGATCGATGAGCCCGGCGACGCTGTGCACGGCGCTCGCCTCGATCGCCTCGTCGGGCTCGAGCGATGGGAGGATCGACGGCAGCGCACGCGCGAGCAGCGTCTTGCCCGTCCCGGGCGGACCGACGAGCAGCAGGTTGTGACCACCAGCGGCGGCGATCTCGAGCGCGTGCTTCGGGGTTTCCTGGCCGACGATGTCGGCGAGGTCGACCGGCCACGACGGCGCGGTCGCGGTCGGCGGCGCACACATCGGCGCGATCCGCGCGTCGCCATCGAGATGCTCGACCGCGGCGCGCAGCGAGGCGACCGGGATCGCCTCGGCACCGATCGCCGCCGCTTCCCCCGCGTTGGCGGCGGGCACGTACGCGCGCAGCACGCCGGCCCGGAGCGCGCGCTGCACGCGGGGCATCGTCCCGCGGACCGGACGCACGGCGCCGTCGAGCGCGAGCTCGCCCAGGCAGAGGCCGTCGGGATCGGTCCGCAGCTGACCCGTCGCCCGGAGGATGCCGAGGGCGATCGGCAGGTCGAACCCGGCGCCCTCTTTGCGCCGCTCCGCCGGGGCGAGGTTCACCGTCACGCGGCGCAGCGGGAATTCGAAGCCCGCGTTGCGGATCGCGGCGCGCACGCGCTCGCGCGCCTCCTGCACCGCGCTGTCCGGCAAGCCGACGATCGCGAAGTGCGGGAGCCCGTTCGCGACGTCGACCTCGACGCTGATGAGCGCGGTCTCGAGTCCCCACAGCGCGCAGCCGACCGTCCGAGCGACCGCGCCCACCGGGTGATGCTCCGGATCGGCCGGCCGAGCAGGCGAGAGGACCATCCGGTGGGACTCTCGTACCGGTGTGTTTGACCGCGCCGGTCCGGTGCGCGTAGGGTCCACCCGGCGCGCGGCGCCGATGGAGACCGAAATGGGGAGCAGCTTCGTGGCGGCGGAGATCGGCGTCGACCGGAACACGCGCGTCGGCGAGCTATCCGAGCTGCTGGAACGAGCGGCGACGTTCACCCGTCGCGGTCATCGCGCCGCCGCGCTCGAAGCGCTCCGCGGCGCGATCGAGGTGGCGCCCGATGACCTCACCGCGCATCGGCGCTACGCGGCGGCCCGCGCGCTCGCGGGCGACATCGCCGGCGCGGCGCGCGAGTACGAGCGCTACGCGGTGCGTGCGGACGGCCGCGGTGACGTCGATGCGGCGCGACTCGAGCGCGCGTACGCGACCGAGCTGCTACCCCGCCTCACGGCGGCGACGACGGCGAGCCGCCGCAGGCGCGGGCTCCACTGGCCGCGCTTCACGGCGGATCAGGTGTTCGCGCTCCGGCGGGTCGCGCTCGCGGCGGTCGTCATCGCGGCGACCGTCGCGGTGATGCTCATCGCCGGCTCGCAGATCCTCGCCCGCGTCTGACCAGCACGCGCTCCCCTCGGCACGATCCGATCAACGGCTCCGCGCTGAGCCGCTCAGCTCGCCTTTTCAGCGGAGGGCGAGGCCGACCCTCGACCCCACGCTCCAGCTCAGCGCCGCGACGACGGAGCCGACGGCCATCGCCGCGACCGGCCACGCCGACGTCCACGGCCGCGCGAGCGCCTGGCCGTAGTAGAAGAAGAAGACCGAGGCGCCACGCGGATCGGCGGCGATCTGGGCGACCGGCGGAGCGGGCGGGAAAACCAGCATGCGGATCCACTCCGCGGCAACGAACGGCACCATGAACGCGACCCCGAGCGCCAACGGCGATCGCGTACGGCGGCGCACGAGATCGACCGCCAGCACACCGACCACCACGAGCGGCGGGAACGCCGGCGGCCGCCAGCCGGTGAGCTCCAGCACCGCGTAGATCGTCAGCGCGATCGCGGTGTACGCGACCGCCGTGATCGTCGCCGCCCATCGCTCGTCCTCCAGCGCCTGGGCCGCCGCGAACACCACCGGCAGGAGCGCGGCCACGAGCAGCGGGTAGAAGAACGCCTCGCGGGTGACCGCTTGCATGTAATAGAAGTTCATCGAGAAGCCCGCGATGCCCGCGAGCGCGCCGAGGAATCCGAAGCGCAACCCCCGCCGCACGCTCTCCGGGACCGGCACGGTGCCACGGCCGAGCACGAGGATCCAGCCGACGTAGATGAGCCCCGCGAAGGCGATCGCGACGAGGTGCGGTGCGCTCCAGATATCGACGTCGCGCCCGAACGCGCGATGCCAGGCGTCGTCCACCGGCGCCGAGAGGATGACGCCCGCCGCGCCGATGCCGACGAACGCGAAGCCGAGCTCGGCGCGCAGCGGCCCGATGCGCAGCTCGCGGCCGACGGTCGGACGCCCACCGATCGCGCCGGCCGTCGCGACGAGGGCCGCCAGGCCGTTCAGCGCGACGCCCGCATACATGCCGAGGTGCGGCGCGCTCCAGAACGTGTCGCGGCCGATCATGCGATGCCACGACACGTCCCACGACGTTCCGAGCATCGCGACGACGGTGCCCAGCACGCCGAGGAAGAGCGGGAACGTCGTGGACGACGCTCCGAGCCGCCGTATCGGAAGGGCGATCGTCGCCACGCTGACGATGCTAGTCCGCGACGTCGATGATCTCGACGCTCGTTCCGGTCGGCCCGACGGTCACCGCCGCGACGATCAGCCGGATCCGCCCGGAGGCGCGTCGGTCCGCCATCCAGGCCAGCGCGAGCCCTCGCACGCGCGCGAGCTTCCGTCCGTCCACGGCCTCGGCGGCCGCGACGAAGGAGCCGGTGCGCCGCGTCTTCACCTCGACGAAGACCCAGCCACGCGCATCCCGGCCGATGAGGTCGAGCTCGCCGTACCTGGTCCGGACGTTCCGGGCGACGATCCGGACACCCTGCGCTCCGAGCGCTTCGGCCGCGATCCGCTCCCCGTCGTCCCCGAAGCGGCGCCGACCGTCGGGCACGACATGGTCATCGGCTCGCGCTTGCGGGCGGCAGCTCCTTGCCGAACTCGATCCAGGCCGGCTGCTTCGCGAAACCGAGCGCCTCGTTGATCCGGAGCATCGGACGATTCATCGAGTCGTTCCACGTCCGGATCTCCCGATACCCATGCGCCCGGGCGTACTCGACCGTCGCGAGCTTCAATGCCATCGCGACGCCCTTGCCTCGCTCCTCCGGCAGGACGGCGGTGAGGTGCTGGTAGATCACCAGGGGGTCGGTGCCCTCGCGGCCCATCGAGCTCTCACCGACGTACCGGCCGTCGCGTGTGGCGAGGAAGTGCGCCTCCGGCAGGGACGAGGGGCCGGCCAGCACGTCCCGCTCGAAGCGCTCGTACGTCCCGCGCGTCGCCGGATCGAGGGTCGGCACGTCGCGTCGCGCCTCCTCGTGGAGCTCGAAGGCCTTTCTCAGGACGTCGCCATCGCGCATGAGCTCGACGGCGAGGTTCGTGATGGAGACGCCCGCGGCCGCGACACGCGCGGGAGCGGCGGCGAAACGACCTGGATCGAACGAACCGAGGTCGAGCCGGGACTCCCAGTCGCGCTTCAGCTCGGCGAACCCGCGACGGAGGAGGAACGACACGCCGTCGGCCATCGTCTCCTTCGTCCCAGCTCGGATCTGTGTCGCGCGGCGCGAGACCAGCAGCTCGACGGTCGCGTGGTACAGGGCCGAGCCGGCGCCCATCCGCCGATGATCCGGATCGACGCTCAGCTCCATCCGGTAGTGATCCGGGTGGAACTGGCCGCGCGCGTGGCTCACGTCGACGACGCCGACGAGGCGGCCGATCGGGTCTTCCGCGACGAGGCGCGTCTTGAAGTAGCGGTCGTGTTCCCACCCCTCGTCCCAGTGGCGGATCTCCTCGACGGTCCACTCGTACTCCGGGAAGGAGCGGTTGGAGACCGCGACCGCATCCGCGTAATCGGCCTCCGCGAATGGCCGGACGCGGATGACGGACCGCTCGGCGGTGCTCAGCCCGCGAGCTCCGCGGTTTCGAGCTCGAGGGACAGCTGGCGCTCCCGGGCGATGAGGAGCTTCACGGTGCCGAAGTCCTGGCGATGGAACGGCGTGACGCCGAGCTGGTGGAGCGCCTTGCGGTGGTCGATCGTCGGGTAGCCGCAGTTGTGCTCCCATCCGTAGCCCGGGTATCGCATCGACAGCTTCGTCATCAGTCGGTCACGCGTGACCTTCGCGACGATGGACGCGGCCGCGATCGCGAAGCTCTTCATATCGCCCTTCACGATCTCCGTGTGCTTTCCGGGAGCGAAGGCGGGATCGAGGATCCGGCGGCCGTCGACGAGCGCCCAGTCGTACTCACCGATGTGCCGAAGCGCCCGCTGCATCGCGAGGTGGCTCGCGTGGTAGATGTTGAGCCGGTGGATCTCCGCGACCGACGCGGCCCCGATGCCGACGCGGGTCACGCGGGCATGGATCTCGGGAACGAGCGCCTCGCGCTGCTCGCGGGTGAGCAGCTTCGAGTCGCGGACGGCGCGGATCAGGCGGACCTCCGGCGTCACCAGACAGGCCGCGGCCACGACCGGTCCTGCGAGCGTCGCCATGCCGACCTCGTCGCAGCCGACGACACGCACGAGGCCACGAGCCCAGAGCTCTTTCTCGTGCCGCAGCGATGGCATGCTCGAATTATCTAGGGCTAGGGGTTCGCCGACGCGAAGCGCTTCGATGTGTGCCAGGCGGTCGCGCGAACGGGCGGCAGTCGCCGCCGCGGCACGGCGCCAGCCGGTCAGCGACGCTTTTCGCGGAGCGTTGCGGCCTTGCCGACTCGTTCGCGAAGGAAGTAGAGCGCCGCACGGCGGGCGTGGCCGTGACGGACGACCTCGATCTTCTCGAGCCGCGGTGAGTGGAGGAGGAACGTGCGCTCGACGCCGACGCCGCTCGCGATGCGGCGCACCGTGATGAGCTGATCGACGCCGCCGTTCCGGACGCGGAGCACGGTGCCCTCGAAGTTCTGGAGCCGCTCGCGGTTCCCCTCGACCACCCGCACGCTCAGGCGCACGGTATCTCCCGGCCGGATCTCGGGGAGATCGGCCTTGAGCTGTTCGGAGGCGAGCGTCTTCAAGACGTCGTTCATCGGCATGATCATCGTGCTCACGGGGCCAGCGGATGATACCAGTTCATGATGACGCGGCACGCGTCACGAACGCTTCCCCTTCTTCAGCCGGTCGAGGATCGTGACGTGCGAGACGCCGTAATGCCGCGCGAGCTCACGGACCGTGAGGCCGGTGGCGCGCATGCGGGTGACCTCGGCGGTGGTCGGCCCGCGCTGCGTGCTGCGCGGCGCGCGCAGACGGACGCCGGCGGCGCGCAGCCGCGCCCGCACCGTGGCCGGCGAGATGCCGAACCGCGCGGCGATGCGATACGAGCCGACCCCGGACCGGTACGCGGCGATGAGATCCGCGTCGCTCACCGGCGTCTTCGGCGCCGGCCTCGGCAGCCGCGCGCGCTCGGCTGGGGTGAGCTCGGCCGCTTGGAGCAGCTCCGGCCGTCGCTCGGTCGTTCGGCGGATCGCCTCCGCCCGGCGCCACGCGGCGATCGCGACGTGGTCACCCGAGAGCAGGACCTGCGGGACGTGGCGGCCCTCGAACTCCGGTGGACGGGTGTACTGCGGGCCTTCGAGCAGACCGTGGGTGTGCGATTCGACTTCGAGCGACTCCGCGTCGATGACACCGGGCAGCAGCCGAACGACCGCGTCGATCACGACCATCGCCGGGAGCTCGCCGCCGGTGAGCACGTAGTCCCCGATCGAGAGCTCCTCGTCCACCGTCGCCTCGATGACCCGCTCGTCCACGCCCTCGTAGTGCGCGGCAACGAGCACGAGGTGGCGCTCGCCCGCGAGCCGGCGCGCGCATGTCTGGTCGAACCGACGCCCCTGGGCCGAAAGGAGGACGACATGGCCGTCCACGCCCTTGGTCTCACGGATCGCGCGAACGAGCGGCTCCGGTTTCAACACCATGCCCGCGCCCCCGCCGTAGGGGACGTCGTCGACCGTCCGATGGCGATCGGTCGCCCACGTGCGGAGGTCGTGGAACGACAGCTCGATCTTCCCGGCGTGCCGCGCGCGGGAGACGATGCTCTCGGCGAACGGGCTCTCGAACATCGCCGGGAAGAGCGTGATGACGTCGATCCGCACTAGGGTCGGGCTCCACGACTTCCGGGGCGGGCCACTACAGCTCCTCCTGCGGCGCGACGACGATGCGACCGCCGGCCAGGTCGACCTCGCGGATCACGGACTCGATCGTCGGGAGCAGCAGCTCGCCGCCGCCGATCCGTTCGACGACGAGCACGTCGGTCTCGCCGGCCCGCAGGACCTCCCGCACCTCGCCGAGCGCCTCGCCCGCGGGCGTCTCCGCGCGCAGGCCGACGAGGTCCGCCCAGAGGTAGCGGCCCGGGAGCGCGCGGCGCGCCTCCTCGCGCGCGACCCGCAGCAGACGCTCGCGCAGCCGGTCGGCATCGGCTCGCGTGCGCACACCCGCGAAGCGGACGACGAGGTTGTGGCCGGCGCCGCGGATCGACTCGACGGTCAGCGGACCGATCCCATCGCAGTCGAGGACCGCGCCGGCACGGAATCGATCCGGCACGTCCGAGCGCGGCTCCACGCGCAGCTCGCCGCGGATCCCGTGTGGGGCGCGAATGAGGCCGACGACGAGCGCGCCGCGGCCACCATAGGCGGCAGCCCCCGCTTCGCTAGTCGATCTCGAGGTTGACCTTGGTGCCATCGCGAGTGGCCATCACCTTGAGGAGCGCCCGGATCGCCTTCGCGATCCGGCCACCGCGGCCGATGACCTTGCCGACGTCCGCCTCGGCGACCTGCAGATGGAGCTTGAGGAAATCGCCGTCCTGCTCTTCGCCGACGACGACTCCGGCCGGCTCGTCGACCAGCGCCTTCGCGACGTGCTCGAGCAGGACCGCCTCTTTGCTCGTCACCGGACGACCGGCGGGACCTCGCCCTCGGGGATCCCGCTCCGTACGAGGAGCGCGCGAGCGGTGGCGGTCGGCTTCGCGCCGTTCTTGAACCAGTGCCGGGCCCGGTCCCCGTCGATCACGAGCGGGTCCTTCTCGGTGCGCGGGTCGTAGTGGCCCAGGATCTCGATGAACTTGCCATCGCGCGGAGCGCGGGAATCGGCGACCACCACACGGTACGTGGGCGCCTTCGTCTTGCCGGTGCGCCGCAGGCGGATGTGTACAGCCAACGTCGGGCGTCCTCCAGTGAAAGCTGCGCGCGGGATACCGAGTATATCGGCGGCGCCGGTCGCGCCGCTACGCGAGCCCTTCCGCCGCGATGAGATCGAGCACCAGCGTCGTCCACGCGAAATCGTGCGCGCCCTCGCCGGCGCCGGTCAGCGGGTCGAAGAACTCCCGGACGCCGGACTTCGCGACGAGCGCGATCGAGCGCTCCGCGAGCTCGCTCGCGACATCGCGAAAGCCGTGCGCCCGCAGCCCCCAGTACAGGTACCAGTTCACGTTCATCCAGGTCGGTCCGCGCCACGTCGTGCCCGTCCGCCATCCCGGATCGAAGCTCGGCTCCGTCGCCGCGACGCTCGGCACCGGGTACGGGAGCCAGAATTCGCGCTCGCTGCTGAGATGCGTCTCGACCAGCCGGCGGGCGATCCGGGCGTCGAGGTCAGGAAGGATGAGGGGGAAGAGGATCGAGAACGTCAGGACCCGCACGCGCTCCTCCGCGACGCCCGACAGGTCCCAGAACGCGGCGGCCTCCTCGTCCCAGCACTTCCGCACAAGCGCATCGGTGGTCCGGTGAGCGCGCGCCTCGATCTCGGCCGCGCGCGCGTTGCCGACCGCCCGTCCGACCGACGCCAGGGCGCGGAGCGAGTCGGCGTAGATCGAGTTCACCATCACATCCTCGAAGAGGAACGCACCGTGGCGCGGCTCCTCCTTCCGCGACAGGCCCTCGTACGCCCGGAAGAGGCGCCGCATGGAGCGGCGCAGGGCGGGGAGCGTGTCGCTCGGGGGATCGAACGGCACATCCATCGCGGCGTCGTATTTCGGGCTCGCGTCGAGCCCTGACTCGTCCGGCTGAATGATCGCGATGAGCCCGTCTTGGTCCGGATCGCGGACCTCGGCGAGCCAGTCGAAGACGCGGAGGATGGGCGGCAGCACCTCGCGCACGAATGCCGAGTCGTGCGTCGCCTGCCAGATGCGCTCGAGCGTGCGGCCGATGACCGGCGGCTGGATCGTCGCCGTGAAGAACGGGTCCGCGAGGCGGATCTCGTACTCGGCCAGGGCTCGCTCGTGCGCGGCCTTCTCCCACAGCAGCATGTGCGGCATGAAGCCGTCGGGCTGCATGCCCTGGAGCAGGCAGCGGATCTCGTCCATCGCGCGGCCGGGGTCGACATGGAGGAGCGCGATCGCGATGAAGGCCGAGTCCCACCACCACTGGAACGGGTAGGTCGTCGGCGACGGGCAGGTGAAGCTGTACCGCCTCCCGTCCCATTCCGACGTGCCGCTCTGCCGGTTGCCGGCCAGCACGCGCCCGCACTCCGAGACGACCCGGGACACCTCCGGGCTCGACGGGCTCACCCCGGCCTCGATATCACCGCCGCGTTCGCGCCGTGCGGGCGGCCGGGCTCGCGGATGGCCGGGCGGCGGCGTACCGTAGGCGCGCTGGGTCGAGCGCCGCGGGCCGGGGGTGTCGCCCGACGCGACGCACGCCGAACCGCACCGGCTGGCCCACCAGACCGACAGCGTAGGCATCCGCGCCGACCAGCGCGCAACAAGGAGGCGCACCATGTCGCGCTATTCACGACGCACGTTCCTGAAGGTCGCGGCCGCCACCGGGGTCGCCGCCGCGTGCGGCCCGACGGCGCAGCCCACCGGAGCCACTGGCCAGGGCAAGCTCTCCGGCACGATCACGGTGTCCTATTCGGACGAGCTCGGCGTGAAGCCGAAGTACGTGGACCAGGCGGCGCAGGCCGTCACACAGGCGAGCTCGGGCGCGAAGGTGAACATCGATCTGCAGAAGATCTCGAGCGGCGACTTCTACACGAAGCTGCTGCTCGCGCTGCAGGGCGGCGACGTCCCCGACGTGATCCACGTCGGCGGCGACCGGATCGGCGAGCTCGCCGACGCGCAGTACATCGAGCCGCTCGATCGGTACGTCCAGGCCTGGCCCGATTGGAAGAGCTACCCCGAGGCCATCAAGCAGGGCGCGACCTACAAGGGCAAGGTCTGGGCGATCCCGTACGGCCTCGACATGCGCTGGCTGTACTACCGGAAGGACGATCTCCAGAAAGCGGGCCTCCCGGCCGACTGGAAGCCCTCGAAGCTGGACGACGTCCTCGCGGCGGCTGCCGCGGTGAAGGCGAAGGCGACCGATGTGCTCCCGTACGCGCTCTACGCCGGACAGGCCGGCGACACCGGCACCGCGAACCACGCCTTCATCCCGCTGGTCTGGGCCTACGGCGGCGACGTCATCACCGCCGACGGCAAGTGGGTCGGCAACAGCGCCGCGATCCGCAAGGCGCTGACCTACTACCAGAAGGTGTACGGGCAGGGCCTCTCGCCGAAGGAGCTGCTGACGACGACGAAGCCCTGGACCTCGATGCGCGAGAAGCTCGGCAATGGTCAGCTCGCGCTCCTCTTCGAGGGCGGCTGGGTCTACGGCGGCTGGTACACGAAGGACAAGGCCGCGACCGAGAAGAACGTCGGCTATCTGCTCCATCCGACCGAGAGCGGCGGTCCGTCGTTCACCATCGGCGGTCTCGGGACCTGCTGGTTCATCACGGCGAAGTCGAAAAACAAGGATCTCGCGTGGGAGTTCATCAAGACCTGGAACAACAAGGACACCGTCGCGAAGATCAACATCGACGACCCGCATCCGGTCGCGCGTTCGGACTCGGCGGACGTCGCCGAGTTCAAGGCCCAGCAGTACCTCGTCGACTCGACGAAGGCGCTCGAGAAGGCGAAGTTCGTGCCGCCGGACGCGAACTTCGGAAAGGTCATCATCGCGATCCAGAAGGCGACCGGCCGGGTCGCGACCAGCGAGATGGGTCCGGACGACGCGGCGAAGCAGTACTCGGCGGACCTCAAGCAGGCCCTCGGGGCGAGCCTCGTCGTCGACCAGTAGCCGAGCCGCGGACACGCGGAGATAGGCGCGCTCGCCGAGCCGGCTGAGATCCTCGAACGATGACGACGAACGGAGCGGGGATCAAGCTCGGGACGGCCCCGATCACCTGGGGGGTGTGCGAGCTCCGTGACTGGGGCGTCATGCTCCCGTACGAGCGCGTGCTCGACGAGATGGCGGAACTCGGGTATGCGGGCACGGAGCTCGGGCCGTGGGGCTACCTGCCGAAGGACGCGGCGGTGCTCGACACGGAGCTGCGGCGCCGCGACCTCGCCCTCGCCGGCGCGTTCTGTCCGGTCACGCTGCACGATCGGGCGCGCTATCCGGAGCAGCTCGCGTACGCGCTCGACACGTGCCGGCTCATCGCCGAGCTCGGCGCGCCGGTGCTCGTCCTGGCGGAGGCCGGAGATCCCGCGCGCAAGCGGATCGCGGGCCGCGTGAGCGCGAGCGACCCCGGCTTCTCGGAGGAAGACTGGAGGCGGTTCGCGGAGGGCGCCAACGAGATCGCCCGTCGGGCGAAGGACATGGGACTGGCGTGCGCGTTCCATCCCCACGCGGGGACGTACGTCGAGACGCCGGACGAGACCGACGAGCTTCTCCGTCGCACCGATCCTTCATTGGTCGGCCTTTGCCTCGACACGGGACACGTCTACTACGGGGGCGGCGACCCGGTCGCGCTCGCGCGCCGCAGCTCGCGGCGCGTCCGGCACGTCCATCTGAAGGACGTCGACCGCAGGCGGTACGAGCGAGCGATCGCGGGCGGACTCGACTTCACCGCGGCGGTGGGCGAGGACGTCTTCATCCCGGTGGGCAGCGGCTCGGTCGACATGCGAGCCGTGCTTGGCGCTCTGCGCGAAGCGGATTTCCGGGGATGGCTGATCGTCGAACAGGACGTCCGGATCGCGCCCGGCTCGCCGCGGCGACCGAAGGATGACGCTGCGGAGAGCAGGTCGTTCGTCATGGCCGAGCTCCGATGACCCCGTGACGGCGGTGCCCGCCGCCCGGCCGCGGACCGATCGCGCACTCGCGCGGAACGGCCCGTACCTCGCCGGACTTACCCCCGCCGCGCTCCTCCTCTCGCTCTTCTTCGTCGGGCCGGCGCTCTGGGCGGCCGGCTCGAGCCTCACGAACCTCGCGCTCGTCGGCCTCGATGCGGCCGCTCCCCGCTTCGTCGGTCTGGACAACTACGCCCGGTTGCTCAGCGACCCCGACTTCCGGGTCGTCATCCGCAACTCGGTCGTCTTCGTCGTCGGATCGGCGATCGTCGGCCAGTTCGTCCTCGGCCTGGTGCTCGCGCTCCTCATCGACCACGCCGAGCGGCGCGGCTGGCGCTTCGCGACGGCGGCGTACGGCGCGGCCCTGCTCGCCTGGGTGAACCCGACCCTCATCGCCGGCTTCCTCTGGGTGGCGATGTTCGACTTCTTCTTCGGTTCGCTGAACGTCGGCTTCAAGGCGGCCGGCCTCGGCCCGGTCGATTGGCTCGGCTCGTTCCCGATGGTCTCCGTCATCGTCGCGAACATCTGGCGCGGCACCGCGTTCACGATGATCATCTTCCTCGGCGCGCTGAAGACCATCCCGCCCGAGATCTACGAGGCGGCGCGCGTCGACGGCGCCAACGCGTGGCGGCGCTTCTGGGACCACACGCTCCCGAGCCTGCGACCCATCGCGGCGCTCACCCTCCTCTCGATCACGATGTCGACGTTCGGCACGTTCATCGTCATCCAGACGCTGACGAACGGCGGTCCGGGCACCGCGACGGAAGTGATCGCGCTCTACGCGTTCCACACGGCCTTCCAGTCGTACGCGATCGGCTACGGGTCGGCCATCGCGGTGGTGATGCTGACCCTGAACCTGGCATTCGCGGTCGCGTACTTGCGCTGGTCGAGGGCGCGGGCATGACGACGAGCGCCGCGCGTGTGGCGAGGGTCATCGGGCGGCCGCGCGAGGGAAGCGCACTCGAGACGGTCCTCGTCCACGTCGTCTTCGTGCTGGCCGTCGCGTTCTTCCTCGCGCCGTTCCTGTGGCTCTTCACCGCGGCCTTCGACGCGGACGCGAAGGCCTATATCCGCCTGCCCGCGCAGCCGACGCTGCAGAACTTCGCCCGGATCTTCACCGAGCACGAGTTCGGCCGCGCGCTGCTCAACTCCGCCATCGTCGCCGGCCTCACGATGGCGCTCGACGTCGTCGCGGTGTCGCTCGCCGGTTATTCGCTCTCGCGGCTCGAGCTCCGGGCCAAATCGTGGATCACGTACGCGGTCCTGCTCCTGCAGACGATGCCGCTGTCGGCGACGATGGTGCCGATCTACGGCCTCGCCAAGGCGCTCGGGCTTCGGAACTCGTACCTCGGTCTCATCCTGGTCCACGCGGCGATCGAGCTCCCGTTCCTCATCTGGCTCATGAAGGGCTTCTTCGACTCCGTTCCCCGTCACCTCGAGGAGGCGGCGTGGCTGGACGGCCGGTCGAAGCTGCGTGCCCTCGTCGAGGTCGTCCTGCCGGTGGCGCGGAACGGCATCGGCGTCGTCGCCGGTCTCTCGTTCCTCGCGGCCTGGGCCGAGGTGCTCATGGTCATCATCCTCATCGACCGGCAGGATCTGAAGACAGTGCCGCTCGCGTTCTACGAGACGTTCCGCACCCAGGGCGGCTACACCGAAGTGCAGTACGGCGTCGTGGCCGCGATGGGCGTCCTCTACGCGCTCCCGGTGATGGCGATCTTCTTCGCGACGCGGCGGATGATGGTGCGCGGGCTCATCTCCACGACCCGAGGGCTGTAGTGGCCCGTGTCGAGTACGACGACGTGACGAAGCGCTTTCCCGGAGGCGACCGCGCTGCCGTGGACCGGCTGTCGCTCGACGTCGCCGACGGCGAGCTCCTCGTGCTCCTCGGTCCCTCAGGCTGCGGCAAGACGACGGCGTTGCGAATGCTCGCCGGTCTCGAACATCCGGACTCGGGCGACATCCGCGTCGACGGCCGCAGCGTCCTCGGGCTCGAGCCGAAGGACCGCGACGTCGCGCTCGTCTTCCAGAGCTACGCCCTCTACCCGCATATGACCGCGCGGGAGAACATCCGCTACCCGCTCACCGTCCGGCGACTCGCCCCGGCCGAGCGCGAGGCGCGCGTGGCGCAGGTGGCGGAGATGCTGTCGCTCACGCCGCTGCTCGACCGGCGCCCGGCCCGGCTCTCGGGAGGCGAGCAGCAGCGGGTGGCGCTCGCGCGCGCGATCGTGCGCCAGCCCGTCTTCCTCATGGACGAGCCGCTCTCGAACCTCGACGCGAAGCTCCGCACGCACACCCGAACGGAGCTGAAGGCGCTCCAGCGAAAGCTCGGCACCACCATGATCTTCGTGACGCACGACCAGGCGGAAGCCATGACCCTCGCGGACCGCATCGCCGTCCTCGACCGTGGCCGACTCCTCCAGCTTGGCACGCCCGACGACCTCTACGCGCGGCCGGCGAACCTGTTCGTCGCGCAGTTCATCGGCAGCCCGCCGATGAACGTCCTCGACGCCGCGGTCGAGGACGGCGCGCTCGTCGCGGAAGGCGTCTGGCGCCTGCCGCTCGCACGGCGCGTCGACGCCCCGGCCGTCCGCGTGGGCATCCGCCCCGAGGCGATCGCGCTCGATGCGCCGTCACCCGACGGGCCGTCGGTGGAGGTGCTGGTCTCCGAGCCGCTCGGGAGCGAGACGATCGTCGACGTGACCGTCGGCGCCGCTCTCGTGAAGGTGCGCGTCGCGCCGGAGGTCCGTCCGGGCCCGGGCACGCGCGTCCGGCTCCGCGCCGATCCGGCGGCGCTGCGGCTGTTCGACGCGACGACCGGCGACGCGCTCGCGTGATCCGGACGAGCGACGTCGTCCTGACCGGTCGCTTCGAAGAGGCCGACCGGAAGCGCTACGTTCACCTCCCGTTCGACGTGCCGAGCGGCGTCCGGCAGCTACACGTCCGGTACTCGTACGACGACCGGATCGACAGCGATCCGCTCATCACCGGGGGCAACACGCTGGATATCGGCCTCTTCGACGAGCGCGGTATCGCTCCCGGGTCGCCCGGCTATCGCGGCTGGAGCGGCAGCGAACGGCTGGAATTCACGGTCGATGCGGAGTGGGCGACCCCGCCGTACCGGGCGGGCCCGATCGGGAGCGGCACGTGGCACGTGATGCTCGGGCCGTACAAGGTCGCGGCCCATGGCCTCGAATACCGGGTCGAGATCCGCTTCAACGCCGGCGTCCCGCGCGAGGATCGGGTCGTCTTGCGCACCGGCGTCCCGCGACGCCCGGCGCTCCCCCCGCCCGCGGAGCCCGGTTGGATCCGCGGTGACCTCCACTGCCACACGCTCTATTCCGACGGCGACTCGTGGCCGGCGGAGATGCTCCTCGCCGCGGCGGAGGCCGGTCTCGACTTCCTCGGTGTCACCGACCACAACAGCGTCGCGCACCACGCGGAGTACGGCCCCGGCGGCGGCGCCTGCCCGGTGGTCGTCCCAGGCGTCGAGGTCACGACCTACCACGGTCACTGGAACGCGTGGGGCACCGACCGGTGGCATGAGTTCCGGGAGCCGACGAGCGGCGGCGTGAGCGCCGCGATGCGCGAGGCGATCGCCGAGGGCGCCTTCGTCAGCCTCTGCCACCCGAAGCCCTTCGGCCCGCCGTGGGAGTACGAGGACGTCCACGACTTTCCCGCCGTCGAGGTCTGGAACGGGCCGTGGGACCGTCTCAACTCCGTCTCGCTCGCGTTCTGGGATGCGCAGCTCGAACGGGGCGAGCGGATCGTCGCGCTCGGCGGGAGCGACACGCACCAGCTCCGGGCGCCCCACCACGCGAAGCTCGGCCTCCCGACGACCTGGGTGCGGACCGGTCCCGAACCCGACGCCGCCGCGATCCTCGCCGCGCTGCGCCGGGGCAACGCGTTCGTCTCCGCGTCGCCAGCCGGACCGCAGCTCTACCTCGCGCGCGCCGGCGACCGCGCGTCCATCCACGCCATCGACTCGGCCGGTACGTTCGTCGTCCTCGTCGCCGACGGCATCGTCGCGGCGGGCGACGCGGTGGCCGAGCGCGAGTGGGAGCGCGCGTTCCCCATCCCGCGCGACGCGCGCCACGTGCGCGCGCAGGTGGTCGACGCGCACGGCGCTGTCCTCGCGCTCACGAACCCGCTCTGGCTGCGGGAACCTCGAACCGGCGCGGCCGCGCGCGATGACGCGCGCGCCTAGCCCGGCATCCCCGGGATCCGCGGGAGCTTCCCCCGCTTCGCCATCGCGCCGAAGCTCTTCATCAGCCCCTGCATCTCTTTGAACTGCTTGAGGAGCGAGTTGACCTCGCTCACCGTGACGCCGGAGCCGTTCGCGATCCGCCGGCGCCGCGAGCCGTTGATGATCGACGGGTCGACGCGCTCGGCCATGGTCATCGACGAGATGATCGCCTCGACCTGCTTCAGCTGCCGCTCGGCGGTCGCCGGGTCGGGCATCTGCTTCGCGAGCGCGCCCATGCCCGGGATCATCTTCATGAGATCCCCGATCGGGCCCATCTTCTTGACCTGCTGCAGCTGCTTGTAGAAGTCGTCGAACGTGAACCGCGCCTCGAGCAGCTTCTTCGCCTGGGCCTCGGCCTCCCGCTGATCGACGTGCTCCTGCGCCTTCTCGACGAGCGTGAGGATGTCGCCCATCCCGAGGATCCGGCGGGCCAGGCGATCGGGGTGGAAGACCTCGAGGCCGTCGAGCCGTTCGCTCGTGCCGAGGAACTTCACCGGCAGGCCGGTCGCCGCGCGGATCGAGAGCGCGGCCCCGCCTCGCGCGTCGCTGTCGACCTTGGTGAGCACGAGGCCGGTCACCGGCAGGCGCGCCCGGAACACGCTCGCGGCCTCGACCGCGTCCTGCCCGGCCATCGCGTCGACCGCGAGGAGGACCTCGTGGGGCTGGGCGGCGGCCACGATCCGGTCGACCTCGAGCATCATCTCCTCGTCCACGTGCAGCCGGCCGGCGGTGTCCACGATCACCGTGTCGTGCCCTTCGGCGCCGGCGCCGCTGATCACCGCGGCGACGTCGTCGGCGAGCCGCTCCGCCGCGACCGTCCGGGCCGGCAGGCCGAGCGAGCGCGCGAGCGACTGCAGCTGCTCGACCGCGGCGGGGCGGTGCACGTCCGCGGCGACGAGGACCGGCCGGCGCCCCTGCTTGCGCAGGACGTTCGCGAGCTTCGCCACGGTCGTCGTCTTGCCCGAGCCCTGCAGTCCGACGAGCACGATGACCGTCGGCGGGCGCTCGGCCCGTACGAGCGGGGCGGCCTCGCCGCCGAGCACCTCGACGAGCGCGTCGTGGACGATCTTCACGACCATGTCGGCGCCGGTGATCGACTCCAGGACGCGCTCGCCGATCGCGCGCTCGCGCACGGTCGCGACGAGCTGGCGGACGATCTTGAAGTTCACGTCCGCCTC